>DASQXU010000128.1:0-5855 GCA_035639555.1 Thermoleophilaceae bacterium | reverse complement strand
GTGCACCGCCACTACATGCGGGTCCGCGGCCGCCTCCGGGCCAGCATCCAGGCGCTGAAGGCGTCCGACCCGCCGAGCAACGAGGTCGTCCTCTACACGGAGCGCCTCGACGAGGCGACCCGCTACGCGGCCTGGTACGCGAGCATGGTGTCGAACGGCCGCTACCACCCGGTCGCCGTCGCCGACGAGTCGCACCCGCACGACTTCAGGAAGGAGTGGCGCCGACTGACCGGCGGCTCGCCCGACATCGAGGTGCTCCAGTCGCCCGACACCCGCACGGAGGCGATCCACCAGTACGCGCTCCGCTTCCCGCACGGCGAGTCCGACTTCGTGACCGTCGTCGTACCCGAGCAGTTCAGCCGCCGCTCCCTCCTGTCCGAGTTCACCAAGCGGACGGAGCTGGGGGTCAAGGTCCAGCTCCTCGACGAGATGGGGGTCGCCATCGCCGACGCCACCCTGCTCTCCGCCGGTCCCTCCCCACCCGAGACCCTGCCGCGGCGCCTGGTGTGCCGCGTGCTGATCTCGGAGGTGCACGGGGCGAGCCTGCGGGCGGTGAGCTACGCCCGCACGCTGGGGATCGAGGACACCCGGGCGCTCTTCTTCGCCTTTGACGACGAGCGCCGCGCGTCCGTCTGTGAGGCATGGGAGCGCCTGGAGGTCGGCGTGCCGCTCCAGGCGATCGACGCGCCGAGCCGCGACCTCGGCGACGCCCTGCTCGGCCACCTCGCGGAGCTGACCGCCGACCCGGAGACCGCGGTGGCGGTCGTGATGTACGAGCTGCGGATCCACGGCCCGGCGCGGCTCCTGCACAGCCAGGCGGCGCTCTACATCAAGCGCCTGCTGCTGTTCGAGCCGCGGGTGATCCTGACGAGCGTGCCGCACCGGCTCGACTGAGCGCGGGCACGGCCGCGCTTTCTGCTGGCATGAAACTTCGCGCCGGGAGGTCGTCCGACCCCGGCCGTAGCTTCGGCCGACCGGGACAGGGGCCTTCCCGGAGCAGTTGAGCGGGCAGGCCGCCCTAGGCATGGGCCGCCAGCCCGTCGTCCTGTTTTGGCCGCCCCTGTGACTTGCCCGGAGGCCGGCAAGACGCGCTCGGCCGGGCGCGTCAAGACCGACCGCGCCGAGCTCGAGCTGTTCGCCCGCAGCCTCGACCGAAGTGACCAGGTGGTGCTCGAGGCGAGCGGGCCGGCGCTCGAGATCGCCCGCATAGTGGAGCCGCACGTGGCCCGGGTGGTGGTGGCGAACCTCTCCGAGCTGCCGGCGATCGCGCACGCGCGGGTGAAGTCGGACCGCTTCGACGCGCGCACGCTGGCCGAGCTCGGGGACGCCGGCGTGCTGGAGGCGGTCTGGGTGCCGCCGGCCGAGATCGCGGGCGGCTCGGCCGGGATCGGGTAACTCCTCCGTGATCAAGCCACCCAAGGAGGTTCGATGGATCCCCGTCCGGTACCAGCCCTGCGGCCGCAGGACGTCGACGGCTACAGGGACGCCTCGCTCGAGCGCTCCCACGACGGCCAGGTCGCCGTCATCAGCTGGCGGCACAGGCGCATGAACCCGCTGTCGGTGGAGCTGAGCGACGAGCTCGTCGCCGCGGTGGAGGAGGCGTACGCCGACGAGCGGCTGAAGATCGTGGTGCTGCGGGGGGCCGACGGGTTCTTCTCCGTGGGCGACGACCTGGTCGAGATGCACGAGGGGGCGTGGGGCGACCCCAACCAGGTCATGCGCCGGATCCGCTTCTACCAGCGCTTCTCGAACACGATCGAGGAGCTCGACAAGGTGACGATCGCGGTGGCCGAGGGCTTCGTGCTCGGCGGCGGGCTCGAGATCACGATGGCCTGCGACTTCGTGGTCGCCGCCGAGAGCTGTAGGTGGGGCATGCCGGAGGTCGACAGCGGCATGACCCCGGGCTGGGGCGGCACCACGCGGATGATCAGGCTGATCGGTCGCCGGCGCACCAAGGAGGTCAACATGATCGGGGCGCTCCACTCCGCGGCCCGAGCCGTCGAGTGGGGACTGTTCAACCGAGCGGTGCCCGACGGCGAGCTCGACTCCGAGGTCGACCGCCTGATCGAGGTCCTGCTCGCCAAGAACCAGCAGACGCTTCGCCAGCTCAAGTTCGTCCTGAACAAGAACGCGGACGCCGACGTCCAGACCGCCATGGCGTTCGAGGCCATGAACGAGGTGATCACCTCGGCGGTCAACTGGCGCGAGGACACCCCCAAGGTCCCCGATGCCGAGCCGGGCAAGGGCCTCGAGGCCTTCGCCGAGAAGAACGATCTCTGGAACCGCCGGCGCGGGCTGGCGCTGAGCTTCTGGAGCGGTTAGGGGGTCCGCCGTGATCCGCACCGATCTCATCCGTCCGATCCCCGAGCTCCTCGCCGATGCCGCCGAGCGGCACCCCGACAAGCTCGCCTTCCGGGACGCGCAGCGCTCGCTCACCTACGCCGAGCTTCACCGGCGCACGGGCAGGCTCGCCGGCCACCTGCGCTCCCTCGGCGTGGGCGCCGGTGACGGGGTGGCGATCCACCTGGGCAACGGCGTCCCGTACGTCGAGAGCTACCTGGCGATCGCCCGGGCCGGGGCGATCGGCGTGCCGATCAACGCCCAGGCGGCCCCGCCCGAGGTCGCCCACATGGTCTCCGACTCCGGGGCGCAGGTCGCGATCAGCGATCAGGCCGGTGCCGAGCGGCTCGACCTCGAGCGGGTGATCGTGGTCGGTGGCGACTTCGACTCGCTGGCCGAGAGCGACCCCGACCAGGGGCCGGCCGACGACCTCGGTCTCCATGATCCGGCCTGGATCCTCTACACCTCGGGCACCACCGGTCGCCCCAAGGGAGTGGTGCTGACCCAGCACGGGTTCCTGTGGGTGGTGGCCGCCTGCTGGGTGCCGATCGTCGGCTACGGGCGGGATGACTACGCGCTCTCGCCGCTGCCGCTCTTCCACTCCTACGCGCTCAACGTGTCGGTGCTCGCCCCGCTGGCCACCGGGGCCAGCGAGTACGTGATGGAGCGCTTCTCGACCGAGGAGTGCGTGCAGCTCATGCGCGAGGAGCCGGTCACCTTCTTCCCCGGCGTGCCGACGATGTTCCACTACCTGCTGCACGCGGCCCGCGAGGAGGGGCTGCGGGCCCGGGCGCTCCGGATCTGCGTCTCCGCGGGGGCGATCATGCCGGCCAGCCTCAACCGGGAGTTCGAGGACACCCTCGGCGTGACCCTGCTCGACGGTTACGGGATCACCGAGACCTCGACGATGGTCACCCAGTCGTGGCCGACCGGCGACCGACCGATCGGCTCCTGCGGCCTACCCCTGCCCGGCTCGGCCGTGCGGCTGGTCGAGCCAGGGAGCGGCCGCGACGTGCCGCCGGGCGAGCGCGGCGAGCTGATCGTCCGCGGGCCGCACGTGATGCTCGGCTACCACCAGCGGGAGCAGGAGACCGCCGAGGTGATGCGAGACGGCTGGTACCACACGGGCGACGAGGCGGTCAGTGACGAGAACGGCTACCTCCGGATCACCGGGCGGATCAAGGAGCTGATCATCCGCGGAGGCGAGAACATCGCGCCGATCGAGGTCGAGGAGGTGGCGAGCCGGCACGAGGCGATCTTCGACTGCGCCGTCGTCGGGCGCCCGCACGAGGATCTCGGCGAGGTGCCGGTCCTGTTCGCCGTGCCGAAGGAGGATCGCGAGATCGACCCCGAGGAGGTGCGGCGCTTCTGCCGCGAGCAGCTCTCCGCGTTCAAGGTCCCGGCCGAGGTCTACGTCGTGGACGAGATCCCCAAGACCGGCTCGGGGAAGATCAAGCGCCACGAGCTGGCGCGGGGGATTCCGGCGTCGGCGTAGTCGGGAGCGCGCCTCCGGCGGGGTCGCCGGTCACGGGTCGGGCATCGAAACGGGGGGTGCCGCATCGGGCCGGACGGATCGCGCGTGGTCTGGTATCAAGGCGGGGACTCTTTCGTTTGCGGGAAAGGAGGCGAGATGGCGATTAGCTTTGACCCCTTCCGCGAGCTCGAGGAGCTCAGGCAGCAGCTGGTCTCCGGCGGACGGACGCCGCGGAGCTTCCCCATGGACGCCTACCGGCGCGGGGACGACTTCTTCGTCCACCTCGACCTGCCCGGGGTGAACCCCGATTCCATAGACGTGACCGTCGAGGGCCAGACCCTGACGGTCACCGCGGAGCGCCGCTTCGAGCAGCGCGAGGGCGACCAGCTCCTCGTCAGCGAGCGCCCCCAGGGCAGCTTCAGCCGCCAGCTGCGGCTCGGGGCGAGCATCGACGCCGAGAGCATCGCGGCGACCTACGAGGACGGCGTGCTCACCCTGACCCTGCCGGTCGCGGCGCGGGCGAAGCCGCGCCGGGTCGAGATCCGCAGCGGGGGTGAGCAGCAAGCGAGCGAGTCCTAGCTCGCCGCCGCAGCCGCAGCCGGCTCAGCTCTTGGGCACCGCCGTGTAGCGGACGGTCTGGACGCGGATCAGGCCGTCGCGGAAGACGAAGGTGTCGATCCCGTCCTCGATGCTGGCGCGCTCGGAATCGGCCTTCCACTCGAGCAGGAGGATGTCCTCCTCGTAGATCTGCGTCGGCAGCTCCCAGGTCGCGCCGGGCACGTCGCCGAGCAGCTTGACGAATCCCTCCCGGACCCCGTCCTTGCCGCGCTTCACGCCTTCGGGCGTGATGAACAGGGCGTCATCCGAGTAGTCGCTGACGATGGCGTCCAGGTCCTCGGCGCCGAGGGCGTTGGCGTGGTGCTCGAACACCTCTCGGGGCGTGCGTCCGCTCGTAGCTTCCATCGCTCCTCCTTTCCCGCCGCAGGGGCCGTCGGGCGCGTCTCTCCTCCGATCGGCGATGGTAGAGCCGGCCGTCCGGCCCCGCAGCCGGCCCGCGCCGGCTCCTCCCGCGTACTCTGGACACGCCGCGGCGTATGGAAGGACCGTTCAACGACCCCGACATCCCCGACGGCGAGCGCACCGCCTACCGCGGCCGGGTCGGCGGGGACGAGGTCGCCACCGCCGAGGTGCTGGTCGAGCGCTCGGGCGAGGGTGATCGAGCGTTCTACCGCCAGTCGGTGCTGGCCCACGTGGGCGGCCGACTCGAGGTGAGGGCCGAGACCACGTTCCGCCGCCGCTCGGGATCCATCCACGCCGAGACCCACGAGATGACCACCCTCGACCGCGACGCCGCCCCGGTGGCGGTCGAGTCGGCCCGCTTTCGCGGCGTGAAGGTGCTCCAGTGGGGAGCGGGCCTCGAGCCCTACCCGCGGGACCTGACGCCGCTCGTCGGCTGCGTCACCGCGCTCCGCGGCCTCGACTTCGAGGCCGGTGCCCGCCGCGGCTTCTCGGTCTGGCTCGCGAGCAGCGTCTACTGGACGGCCGAGGCGCGGGTGGAGCGACTGGAGAGGATCGACCTCCCGGCCCGGAAGATGCGAGCCTGGCGAGTGCCCGTGCGCCCAAACTTCGAGGAGATCGATCGGGCGCTCGACGGCCTGATCCAGACGCTCGTGCCGCCGGTCGTCTTCCACTTCGACGCCGACCCTCCGCACCGCCTGCTCCGGGCCGAGTTCCCGAGCGGCCCGTTCAGTTGGAACCCGCCGGGGGTGATCGAGGCGACGGAGCTCGGGTCGGGCGGGGCCTAACGAGCCGGGGGTGCTGCCGTCGCGTCGAGCTGACGGCGCCGCGAGATCCGCACGAGCTCGACGCGGTTCTCGTCCACCGCCTCGACTCGCAGAGAGAAGCCGTCGACCGTGATGGTGTCGCCGTGTGTGGGCCGGCGGCCAAGCCTGCCGAACACCAGGC
The DNA here is from genome assembly GCA_035639555.1 of Thermoleophilaceae bacterium. Classification (GTDB taxonomy): domain Bacteria; phylum Actinomycetota; class Thermoleophilia; order Solirubrobacterales; family Thermoleophilaceae; genus DASQXU01. The sequence goes on along the minus strand of DASQXU010000128.1, from coordinate 76 downwards.
CCCCGACCGAGTTGTAGGAAGGCCGCTCGGTCTCGAGGTCCAACTCGACTCCGTAGTCGGGCAAGTCGGCGATCGC
>DASQXU010000127.1:0-2054 GCA_035639555.1 Thermoleophilaceae bacterium | reverse complement strand
TTGCTCGCCACGTTGAGCGGTTCTCCGCCGCATTGGCACGGCCGTGCGGTGAGCGTTGGCGCTTCCGCTGAGGCGAACTCTCTAGCGCTCGAGCCGCCGCAGCTCGGCCTCGAGCTGGTTGCGGTCCTGGGCGGCCTCGAGTCTTGAGACCCATTCCTGGGCGGTGGCGAAGGCGACCCGGTAGCCGTGCTCGCAGGCCTTCATCGCGAGGGCGATCGCGAGGTGCGTTTTCCAAGTTCCCGGCGGCCCGAAGAAGCAGACGTTGGCGTGCTCTTCGATCCAGGCGAGCTGCGCCAGGTGCATGACGAGCGGGCGCTCGGCGGCGGGCTGGGCGGCCCAGTCGAAGTCCTCGAGCGTCTTGCGGGCCGGGAACTGGGCGTGGCGGATGCGCTGGCGCGCGCCGGAGGCGTCGCGGGCGAAGACCTCCGCCTCGAGCAGCGCCGCGAGGAACTGCTCGTAAGGCCACTGCTCTCGGCGGGCCCGGTCGGCGGTCTGCTCGAGGCGCTCGAGCACGCGCGGCGCCTTCAGCTTCTGGAGCAGGTAGGGCAGCCGCTCGCCGAGCGCGGCTTTCTTGCTCATGCGCACAGCGCCGCGTAATCGGCGAGCTCCGGCGGAGGGATCTCCGGGACCGCGATCACGGCGGGCTCCGGCCGCGGCGGCGGCTCGGGCCGCGGCGTCGGCGCCGGCGACCAGCTGCCGGGCTCGTAGCTGCGCGGGTAGCGCGCGACCTCGACGCCGCGGTGCTCGACCCAGACGAACTCGCGGTCGGCGCGCACCGCCACGCGCTGGTGGACGAGCGCCTGCGGCGCTCGGTAGAAGGAGCCGCGATAGCGCAGGTAGGCGTCGAGCGGCACGCGGCTCTCGCGCGCGTAGGCGTAGTCGAAGCGTCCGGGCGGCAGCGGCCGCAGCGCCGCCCGCTCCACGGCGAGCCGCTCGGCGACCGGGAAGCGCCCGGTCGAGTGGACGCGGACGTTGCAGACCGAATCGCGCCAGTCGCGCTACTGCTCGTCGAGATCGGCGAGCGAGGCGATCCGCCGTGCCGGCCTGAAGCCCGTCTTGAGATGGCGCACCGAGCCCTCGACCGACCCCTTCTCGCGCGGCGTCTGCGGCGTGCAGGCGGTGGCGTGGAAGGCGTAGTGGCCACGCAGGTGCAGAAAGCGCGGGTTCCAGTGGACGACCTCGCGCTCGCGCCGCGCAACGACCGAGCGCAGGTTGTCGTAGACGCACTCGCGGACCACGCCGGAGCCAATCGAAGATCCGCGCGTGGCCCTCGAGAAACGACTCGAGCGTCATGTCGAAGCCGAAGTGGGCAGTCTGCGCGCCGGAGTAGGGCAGCGACCCGACCAGCGCGTAGACGCGGCGCTCGCGACCGGCGATCCTCGGCCTCGTTGGCATCTCGCTCCAGTCGAGCTGGAGCACCTGGCCGGGGCGGTAGCCGGTGCGCTGGGCGGGACGCTCAGCCCGCGGGCGCAGTTGCTGCAGGCGCCGGCGCACGAGGTCGACCGAGCCCGCGTAGCCGTAGTCGGCGCGCAGGATCTCGGTCACCCGCGGTGCCTTGATCAGCGGCCACTCCTCGAGCAGGCGCGCCAGCACGGGCTCGAGCGGATCGAGCATCGAACCTGCCGGGGCGCGTGCGTAGCGCGGCGGAACCTCCGATTCGACCATTCGCCTGACCGTCCGGCGGTTCAGCCCGAGCCGCGCGGCGATCTCGCGTTGCGAGACGCCATCCGCGGCCAGCGCCCTCACCTGCGCCCACTCCAACGCGCCGCGCACCTCCCAAGCTCCCTCCTGTCTCGGCCGGTCGAACGGCCGAGCCTAAGAGCTCAAGCGGTCGTCACCGGCGAAGCAGGTGGTGCACTTTCGCTTCCCGATCCCGGTGCAGTATTGGGGCGCCCGGCGTCAGCAGGACTACCGATTGCCGGAGGAGGTAACCCGGTTTCTAGAGGTCTCCGGCCGGACACGTCCCCGAACTGCGCTGCGCAAGAACGCCGCGCCCTCTTGGGCACGAAATGGGCACGACGCCCTACAACGGGGTGACACACGTAATCGAGGCT
>DASQXU010000126.1:0-8358 GCA_035639555.1 Thermoleophilaceae bacterium | reverse complement strand
GCCGATCACCGTGGCCGGCCGCTCGAAGCCCCGTAGCGCGTCGGCGAGCGGCCCCGCCCGCAGGGTCCCCTGGCCGTAGGAGAGATGCGACTTCTCGTTGCGGTTGGCGAAGCTGACGTCCGAGAAGTGCAGGTGGAAGGGGGCCCGCGCGGGCATGGCCGCGTCCGCCGCGGCCAGCGCCTCGGCGAACGGCGCCACGCCGGTGAAGCCTCCGTCGCTGACCGCGTGGAGGTGGGCGAAGTCGAGCACCGGGCGCACCCACTCGAGCTCGCGAGCCACGGCCAGTACGTCCTCGAGGGTCCCGAGCTCTCGGACCCGGCCCATCACCTCGAGCCCGAACGGCACCGCCCGGCCCTTGGCCTCGAGCCGGGAGCGGAGCTCGCCGAGCTGGTCGACCACCGCGGCGATCGCCTCGGCGCGCTCCCGGCCGAGCAGGAACCCGGGGTGCATGACCACGAGCTCGGCCCGGCAGGCCACCGCGATGCCCGCCGTGTGGTCGAGCATGCCCACCGCCATGCGCAACTTCTTCCCGTGCTCGCGGTGGCCGAGGAAGGCCGGGATCGGGGCATGGACCGAGAGGATGACCCCCGCCTCCGCGGCCAGCTCCCCGAGCCGCTCGGCGTAGTCCCAGTCCATCCAGAAGCCGCCCTCGAAGTCGATCTCGCAGGCCTCGTAGCCGCGCCCGCGCAGCCAGGCGATCGCCTCCTCGGCGCTCTCGCGCGACGGGACGAAGGACGGGCCGAAGCGAACGGCGCCCACGGGTTGAGTGTGGCAGCCGCCCGCGTGTTCGCGTCGTCCCAACGAAGCGTCGCAGAGCGACCCTGGACAGGACGACGGGGCCGTCACCCCCGGCGGTAGAGCCAGTAGAGCAGCGAGCACAGGAGCAGCGCCGCCCCGAGGTAGCCGGTCTCGACCTGCAGGACGCGATCGTCGAAGCCCGGCAGCAGCAGGAACACGACGAACGCCGCCGCGGAGCAGGCCCAGAACGCCGCGGCGCGGCGGGCGAGCCCGCGGGCCAGCGCCGCCTGGTTGAGGGTGGCGGCCGAGAGATAGAGCCCCATCCCGGCGGCGATGAGCACCAGCCCGCCGCGCCCGTAGTGGAAGTGGGGGCCGAAGACGATCCGCATGATCCGCGGTCCGGCCACCAGCATGGCCAGGGCCACCAGACCCGCGAACCCGGCGATCGCCGTGAGCGTCACCTGGACGCTGCGCCGGAAGGGATCGGATGCGCCGCTCGCCCGCAGGCGGGTGAGGTGGGGGAGGATCGATGTCTGGATCGCCTGGAAGAGCTGCAGGGGAGCGCGGGCGATCAGCAGCACGTTGAACGCGAAGCCGGCGAGCGCCGCCCCGGCTGCGCCCTCGGTGGCCTTGACCAGCAGCGGGCCGGCGTTCAGGAACGTCTGCTCGCAGAGCATCACCACGAGCACCGCCACCGCGAAGCTGCTCCCGTGGGCCAAGGTGAACTCGGTGTCGCCGGAGGCCCCGCGAGGCCTGGACGCCGAGGCGTCGCCCCGTAGGCCGGGATCGCGGCCCCCGCCCGGGTCGGGCGACGGCTCGCCGGCGGCCGCCGAGTCGAGCGCGGAGGCGACGCGCTCCTCGTCCTCGCGGGGGGCCACCGGGGGCAGGCGCTTGCCGATCGCCCAGGGGACGACGCACAGGGAGACGATCGGCGCGGCGGCGATCCCGACCGCCACGGTCCCCTGGCCGGAGGCGATCCCGACCGCGACCACGAGGGCGAACACGCAGCGCGAGCTCGCCTCCATCATCACCAGCCCGCCGTAGAGGCCGAAGCGGTGGTGGCCGGCGAGGAACCCGCGTGCGAAGTAGCTGGCCGCGTAGGCCAGCACGGCCACCACCAGCACCCAGTACAGGGTTGCGGAGCCGCCCAGAAGGTCGTGTTGGAGGGGGTGGCGCAGTGCGAGCGCGACCACCGCGAACGCCGCGGCCAGCGCAAGCTGGATCGTCGCCGCCACCCTGAGGTGCGCCCGTCCGGGCGCTCCCCGCGCGTCGCGGTCGGCGATCGTCCTCGAGAGCAGCTGCTCCACCGGGCGGTAGAGGACCGACACGGTGATGAAGACCGCCGACCAGAGCAGCGTGATCCCGCCGTAGCCGTGGGCGGAGAGCGAGTGGCTGGCCAGCGAGAAGTAGGCGTAGGTGATCAGACCGGTGGTCCCGATCCCGAGCGAGAGGATCGCGGCGCTACGGCCGAAGCGCCGGGTCTCGGACCCCGACGCGGCGGTGCTAGGAGAGGCGGACAAGCACCATGGTCCAGGGGAACGGCGAGCGCGCCTCCTCGACGACGCCGTGGCGGCGAACCAGCGCGAGCAGGCTCCGCCTGGACCAGTGGTTCACGTGGCCCGGGGTGTTGCCGAGCGAGCCCCAGTACGCGCCGCGGGCCATGTTGAGCGCCCGCCAGAGCGGCTCCCTCGGGACCGACACCAGCAGATGGCGGCGCGCGACCCGAGACAGCTCGGCGAGCGTCGTCTCCGGATCGGGGACGTGCTCGAGCACCTCGATCGCGCAGGCCATGTCGAAGTCGCCGTCCGGGAACGGGAGGGTGGCGGCGTCGGAGGGCCGGAACTCGAGGTTCGGCCGCCGGCGGCGCTCCCACTCGGCCCGGAGCTTCGGGTCGTCGAGGTCGACCCCGACCACCCGCCGCTCGCCGAGCCGCGTGGCCCACTGCTCGGTGAGCACGCCCTCGCCACAACCCACGTCGAGCACGGACTCGGGCGCGGCGCGCTCCCACAGCGCGTCGAGGTCGCGATGGAAGCCGGCCATGATCCGCCGCACCACCGGGTTCCTCGAGCCGTACTTGTCGAAGGTGTTCCCGGTGGGGACGGCCTCGGGCGGGGCGCCGGCCGGCGCGCTCAAGCCTCGATCGCCTCCCGTGAGGACTCGGCCGCCCCGTCCGGCTTGCCGGTGGCGGGCCCGCTCGCCGCCCCGGTCGTGCGTGCCACCTCCGCCGACCCGGCGCCGGGCTCGTAGTGCGAGGGCTCGACGCCGACCTGCAGCTCCACCCGCCGCACCCGCTCGAGGACCCGCTGGACCAGGACCCGCATCGATGCGAGCACGTCGCCGAGCACCCCGAGCGCCGCGAGCTGGACCGCGACGATGAAGAGGGTGGCCCCGAGGATCAGCGACTGGATGTGGCCGGAGCCCTCCCCGGAGATGAAGTAGTAGAGGAAGCGGATCCAGATGACCGCTCCGATCAGGGCGGCCACCCCGGCCGCCGCGAGGAAGACGCGCAGCGGCTCGTACATCGAGTAGATCCGGAAGATCGCCACCGCATTGCGCCGCACGTAGGCCCACATCGACGGGAACAGGCGCGACTCGCGGGTCTTCGGGTTGGTCCGGATCGCGACGTGGTCGACCGCCACCAGCATCTTGCCGGCCTGGATGATCGTCTCGAGCGTGTAGGTGAACTTGGAGACCGCCTGCATCTGCAGGGCGGCCTCGCGGTTGTAGGCGCGGAACCCGGAGGTGGTGTCGGGTACACCGGTGCCCGACGCCCGGCGCACGACCGCGCTCCCCAGCCGCTGGAGGCGCTTCTTGAGCGGCGAGAAGTGCTCGACCTGGTCCACCACCCGGTCGCCGATGACCATGTCGGTCTCCCCGCGCAGGATCGGCTGCACCAGCTTGGGGACGTCGCCGCCGTGGTACTGGTTGTCGGCATCGGTGTTGACGATGACGTCGGCCCCGAGCTTCAGGCACGCGTCGAGCCCGGCCTGGAAGGCGGCGGCGAGCCCCTTGTTGTTGGTCAGGCGCACGACGTGGTCGACCCCGTGGCGGCGCGCCACCCGGACCGTGGCGTCGGTCGAGCCGTCGTCGATCACGAGCCACTCGACGCAATCGATTCCCGGGACCTCCCGCGGGAGATCGGCCAGGGTCGCCGGAAGGTGCTCCGCCTCGTTGAAGCAGGGGATCTGAATGATCAGTTTCATCGCGAAGTCCCGGGTAGGGTAGAGCCACGACCAGCGGCGTCGCAGCCGCGGCCGCAGGAACCGGTGGCAGAGGCTCGAATACCCTCTGCTAGCCTCGCACGGCTGGCGCACCCGACAGACGGAGACTAGCCCGATGAGAAGCCTGTTCGCCTACCTCGACCCCGGCAGCGGAAGCCAGATCATGACCGTGGTGGCCGGCGGCTTCGCCGCGCTCGCGGTCACCCTGAAGCTCTACTGGAACCGCCTCCTCAAGCTGCTCCGTATCCGCAAGCCCGAGGAGGAGCGCGCCGAGTCCTCGGCCAAGCGGGCCGACACCTCCTAGCTGGGTCGCGAGCCCCCCGGCGCCACCTGCCGGGTGGCGCGCCAGCTACCCTTCGCCGCGCCGCGCCCGGCGCGGCTTCCTCGTCGCGCCCGTCCCGCCGCCGGACCGGGCGCCGTTGTCAGATGAGCTCAGCCGGTGAGACCATGCATCAGCGCGCCTCCGCGGCGGAGGTCGGCTCGTTCCGCGACCCCGAGAGCCGGGTCTTCTACCTCGGGGGCGAGGTCTACCGAGCGCTCTCACCGGAGGGGCGCGACGACTTCGAGGCCCTGGCCTCCTGCGGCCTCTACGAGCGCGCTCAGGCGGACGGGCGCCTGGTGCGTACCGAGCGGGTCGAGGACCCGGGCTACCTCCCGGCCCCCTTGGTCAAGGAGCGCGCGGCCGTCCTGCGCCACGAGCGCGTTCCGTTCGTCTCCTACCCCTACGAGTGGCCGTTCTCGATGCTCAAGGACGCGGCCCTGCTCCAGCTGGAGCTCCTGCAGGACGCCCTGGCCGCGGACCTGGTGCTGAAGGACTCATCGCCCTACAACGTGCAGTTCAAGGGCGGTCGCCCGGTGTTCGTGGACGTCGGCTCGTTCGAGCGGCTTCGCGAAGGGGAGCCGTGGATCGGCTACCGGCAGTTCTGCATGCTCTTCCTCTACCCCCTGCTGCTCCAGTCCCTGAAGGGCGTTCGCTTCCAGCCGCTGCTGCGGGGCTCGGTGGACGGCATCGAGCCGCTCCAGATGCGCGGGATGATGTCGGGCCGGGATCGCTTCCGGCGGGGAGTCTTCTCCCACGTCTTCCTGCACGCCCGGCTCGAGCAGCGCTACGCGGACCGAGGGGCCGAGGTGCGCCACGAGCTCGAGCGGGCCGGGGTCAAGAAGGAGCTCCTGACCGCCAACGTGCGCAAGATGCGCCGGCTCGTGGAGCGGCTCCGCTGGGAGCCGCCCAGGGGGGTCTGGGTGGCCTATGGCGAGCGCAACACCTACACCGACGAGGACACCGCCCGCAAGGAGGCCTTCGTCCGCGAGGCAGCCGGCTCGGGTCGCTTCCACCTGGCCTGGGACATGGGATGCAACAACGGGCGCTACGCGCGAATCGCGGCCGAGGGCGCCGACTACGTGGTGGCCTTCGACGCCGATCCGGCCCCGGTCGAGCTCCTCTACCGGAGCCTCCGCGACGAAGGGGAGGAGCGCATCCTTCCGCTCACCGTGAACCTGGCCGACCCCTCGCCCGGGCTCGGCTGGCGGGGCCTCGAGCGCAAGCCGCTCGAGGGCCGGGGCAGCCCCGATCTGGTGCTCGCGCTGGCCCTTCTTCACCACGTCTCGATCACGGCCAACGTGCCGGTGCGCGAGGTGATCGACTGGCTCGGTTCGCTCCGCTGTTCGCTCGTGATCGAGTTCCCGACCCGCGAGGACGCGATGGTCGAGAAGCTGCTCGCGCGCAAGCGCGAGGGCCTCCACCCGGACTACGAGCTGGGCTACTTCGAGCGTTGCCTCCGCGAGGCGTTCGATGTCGAGCGCCGCGAACGGCTGGCATCCGGCACGCGCCTGCTCTACTTCGCCCGCCCCAAGGGCGAGGGTAAGCCGATCGACCTAGCGGCCGCCGACGCATGAGCGTCCACGGGGCGGCGTCCGAGCGACCGGTCGCCCGCCGCGGAGTCCCCTCGCGGGCGGCGGTGAGGGCCGCGGCCCGCGACTTCGCGCACCTCGCGGTGCTCTCGTGCTTCGCGCTGGCGGAGCCTATGTTCGACCTGCTCGGGAAGAGCCCGGAGTTCTTCGCGGCGCGCGGGTCGCCGCCGATCGACATCCTGACCTTCGGGATCTTCTTGATCCTCGTCCCGCCGGCGGTATTGGTCGCCGTCGAGCTGCTCGTCGGGCTCGTCAGCCGCAGCGCACGCCGCGTCGTTCACCTCCTGCTGCTCGCCGCCCTGCTGGCGCTCGTGGTGATCCAGCCGCTCAAGAAGTCGATCGACGCCTCCGACGCCGTGCTGATCGCCATCTCGGCGGCGATCGGCCTGCTCGGCGCAGCCGCCTACGCCCGCTTCGCTCCGGTCCGCTCGTTCCTCAGCGTGCTGGCCCCCGCGCCGCTCGTGTTCCTGTTCATCTTCCTCGTGATCTCGCCGATCTCGAAAGTGGCGTTCGCGAGCGAGGCAAAGGCGCGGACGGTCGGGGGCGTCTCCCGAACGCCGGTGGTCGAGGTGCTCTTCGACGAGCTGCCGAGCAGCACCCTCATGGACGCGCGCATGCGGGTGGACGCGCGACGGTTCCCCAACTTCGCGGCCCTGGCCCGCGACGCGACCTGGTATCGAAACGCCTACGCCGTCTACGACTCGACGGAGCGGGCCCAGCCGGCGATCTTCGACGGCGACTACCCGAGCAAGGGCAAGCTGCCGACCTCGGCCGATCATCCGAACAGCATCTTCACGCTGCTCGGGAAGACCTATCGCCTGAACGTCTCGGAGGAGGCCACGAGCGTCTGCCCCCGCGACCTCTGCCACGACGAGCGGCTCAGCGAGTCCTACGGGAGCCGGATGCAGTCGCTGTTCGACGACCTCGGGCTGGTCTGGCTCCACGTCGTCGCGCCCCCGAACATGGAGAGCGAGCTGCCCTCGGTATCCGATACGTGGGGCAACTTCGGCGGGAACTCCGGCGGCGGCTCGGCGCGCGGCCCGGGCGACCAACCGAACACCCGGGCCAACCTCAACCGCAACCGGAACAAGCGCTTCGACGAGTGGGTCGCGGGCATCCGCGACACCGCGCGGCCGGCGCTCAACTTCAAGCACACCCTCCTGCCCCACGTCCCCTGGCAGTACCTGCCCGACGGCAAGGAGTACCACCGCACCGCCAAGGAGCCGATCCCGGTGCTCGCCGCCGACTTCTACCGCGACCCGATGCAGGTGGACGCGCAGTGGCAGCGCCACATCCTGCAGACCGGGTTCGCCGACCGCGAGCTCGGGAAGGTCCTGCGCCGTCTGAAGCAGCAGGGGATGTACGACAAGACGCTCATCGTGGTCGCAGCCGACCACGGCGTGGCGTTCAAGCTCGGCGAGCGCGACCGCCGCACGCTCACCCGCCAGAACTTCGGCCAGATCGCGCCGATCCCGCTGTTCATCAAGGCGCCCTACCAGAGGCGGGGCACGGTCGATCCCGCCTACGTCGAGAGCGTCGACATCTTGCCGACCATCCTCCACACCCTGGGGATCAACCCACGGGTGCACATGGACGGCAAGCCGGCTACCAGCCCGGTGGTGCGCCGGCGACGGGTGCTGCGCATCCTCCAGCGCAACACCTTCAAGCCTCTCCGGTTCACGGCCGCACAGTTCCAGGCGGCGCGCGCGGCGGCCCTCGACCGCCGGCTCCGCGTGTTCGGCACGGGCGCCGAGGGGCCGCTTCGCCTCTATCGGATCGGACCCTTCGCCGCCCAGCTACTGGGGCACCGCGCGAGCGAGTTCCCGCTCACCACCGGCCGAGGACCGCGCGCCCGTTTCGTCTTCGCCCGGGACTACCGCCGGGTCGACCTGCGCTCGCCCTTCGTCCCGACCCACGTGGCCGGCTACCTGAGCGGACCCGGAGCCGGCCAGCGCCGCGACCTGGCGATCGCGGTGAACGGCCGCATCGCCGCCCTGACCCAGAGCTACCACCCGGCCACTGGGAGCGAGTCGGTCTTCGGGGCGATGGTGCCCGAGCGCGCCTTCCGCGACGGGGCGAACGAGGTCGAGCTCTACTCGGTGAGACCGTCGGGCGGCGGCTTCACGCTCGAGCGGCTCGGCGGCGGCTGAGCGGCCGAATCGCGGCGCCAGCGCGAGCTCACTACAGGCTGTCCAGGCAGCCCTCGAGCTTCTGCAGCAGCGAGTCCGAGCCGCTGCGGACGAACAGCAACGCGTTGTTGATCTGCTCGGCCCCCTCGCCCTGCCCGGCGAACTGGGCGGCCTCGGCCTGGCCGCCATTCAGGAAGAACTTGATGCGCGGGCCGGTCGCCGGGTTGCCGACCTGGATCGTGTCCTTGCCGACCAGGCGGGCGGGCAGGCGGTCGTTCTGGATGCACGCGAACGCCACCAATCGCTTGTCGTACGGGTTCGGCGGCTTCGCGACGGGGTCCCGCTGCGAGCCGCCGCAG
>DASQXU010000125.1:0-26396 GCA_035639555.1 Thermoleophilaceae bacterium | reverse complement strand
GGGTGGCGCTCTGGCAGCTCGGGGTCGCCGTGCCCGCCGAGCCACTCGGGCCCGCGCGGCGCGCGACCGACGGCCGCGCGCGGGCGGCGGCCGTCCAGCTCGCGCTCCCCCTCGAACCTCCCCGGGCGCCCGAGCTGCGTGAGCTCGGCGCCGGGGAGCGGATGCTCGCCGACTACGGCGCGACCGGGGTCACCCTGCGTGAGCATCCGATGGAGCTCCTGCGCCCGGCACTCGGGGCGAGCTACTCCTCGAGCGCCGCGCTCGAGCGGACCCGCCACGGCGCTCGGGTTCAGGTGGCCGGCCTCGTGGTGGCGCGCCAGCGCCCGGCCACGGCCAACGGCATGACGTTCATGCTGCTCGAGGACGAGCAGGGGACCATCAACCTCATCGTCTCGCCTCCCGTGCACGACCGCTTCCGGGTCGCGGTGCGGGCCGAGCCGTTGATCGCCGCCGAGGGCCGACTCGAGCGACGCGAGGGCACGACGAACGTCGTGGTCGACCGGGTCTGGCGCCTCGAGCGCCCCGACCTACCGAAGGCCGAGGTCCGTCACATCGAGCCCCGACGCATCTGGAGCAACGACGATCGCGCCGGCCGGTTCGCGGCCGAGGCCGACGACCTGCGCGCGGTCGCGCCCGCGCCCCACAGCTTCGGTCGGCGGGCGGGGTAGCCTGCGATGCGTGGCCGGAAGGATCCTCGTCGGTACCTCGAGCTGGGCGGATCCCGGCTTCGTCGAGGAGTGGTACCCGGAGGGCCTGCCGGCCGCCCAGCGGCTGCCGTGGTACGCCCGGCGCTTCGAGGCGGTGGAGGTCAACTCGACCTTCTACTCGATCCCCGACCCCGGGACGGGCAGGCGGTGGGTCGAGGCCACACCCGACCGCTTCCGGTTCGACGTCAAGCTGCACCGCGCGCTCTCCCGCCACGCCGCCCCGCTGAACTCGCTGCCGCGCGACCTGCGTGGCCAGGTCGAGACCACCGAACGCGGCCGGGTGGTCCTGAGCGCCGAGCTCGAAGCCGAGCTGGTCCGGCGCCTGCTCGAGGGGGTCGCCCCGCTCGAGCAGACCGGCAGGCTCGGGGCGCTGCTGCTGCAGCTCACGCCGGGCTTCTCTCCGGACCGGCACAGCCTGGACGAGCTCGACGGCCTGGTCGAGACGGTCAAGCCGCGGCGCCTGGCGGTCGAGCTGCGCCACCGCTGGTGGGTGTCGCCACGGCGTATCGACGACACGCTGCGCTGGTTCTCCGACCGGCAGGTCACCTTCGTCTGCGTCGATTCCCCGCCCGGGGAGCACATCCCGATCCTCCCTTCGATCGACGCGGTCACCCGGGACGACCTCGCCTATCTCCGCGCCCACGGGCGCAACACCGACGGCTACATGCGCGGCAAGACGGTGGCCGAGCGGTTCGGGTGGCGCTACGCCGACGAGGAGCTCGAAGAGGTCGGGGGCCGGGCGCGCGGGCTCGCGGAGCAGGCGGACGAGGTCCACCTGATGTTCAACAACAACCGCGGCGATGACGCGCCCACCGCGGCCCAGCGGATGCGCTCGCTCCTGGGGCAGGACCCGGGCCCGGCGCCGACCGGCGAGGAGGATCAGCTGAAGCTCGGGGAACGCTGAGCCCGAGCCTTAACGCCGGTCGCCGCCCGCTCGAGGCGCTCGTGCCGGTGCTCGCCGATCGCGGATCGGGGCGAAACGGCGACGCGCGCCAGCCGAAAGCGGCGGACGGTCGGCCCGGTTCGCGGACGGCTCAGAGCGGATGGCACGAGCACATAGCGACGGATTCGGGGGCTATGCGGCATGAGTCCAGAATCTCGTGTTTGCGGGTGCATTTCGTCTTACAGCGGTCCAATATCTGCGGGAGGTCGTTGGCCATCCGTCCAGGCGCGAAGATATGGCTATGAGCACCCGGATCGCAGTCGGTGTCTCGCCCGAGGACGCCGGGGTCGACTCCTTCGCGGAGGCGGCCTCCCGGACCGCGCTGGCCCTGGGCGGCCGCGCCTGCGACCTCGCTCTGGTCTTCGCTTCGCCCGAGAACATGGAGCATGCCGAGGCGGGATTGGAAGCCGCCCGGGAGCGGCTCCGGCCGGCCGCGATCACGGGCTGCGCCGCCCAGGGGGTCGTCGGCGACGGCCGCGAGATCGAATCCGGCGGTGTCACGGTCTGGGCGGCGTCGCTGCCGGAGGCCGAGATCGAGCCCTTCCACATCGAGGCCTCACTCGCCGGTGAGGCGGTCGCCCTCTCCGGGGTCCCCGAGTTCGCGGGGGCCGACGCCGCGGTCATGCTCGTCGATCCCTACACCTTCCCGGTGGAGCCGCTGCTCTCCGAGCTTGCCCGGCGCAGCCCGGGGGTCCCGGTGGTCGGCGGGATCTCGAGCGGCGGGCCGGGGCCGGGCTCCCTGTTGCGAAACGACGGGCCGGTGCCTGGAGGCGCGGTCGGCGCCGTCCTGAGGGGCACCCGGGTCAGCGCCTGCGTCTCGCAGGGCGCCCGCCCGGTCGGCCCCGAGATGGTGATCACGGCGGCGGAGGGGAACGTGGTGCACGAGCTGGCATCCCGCCCGGCGCTGGAGCGTCTGCGGGAGGCGATCGGAGAGCTCGACGCCGCCGAGCAGGCGCTGGCCGCCCGCGGGCTCCTGCTCGGCATCGTGATCGACCCCAACCAGCCCGAGTACGGTCGCGGCGACTTCCTGGTGCGCGGCCTCACCGGGGTCGACGAGGAGAGCGGCAGCGTGACCGTAGGCGCCCGGGTGCGGGTCGGGCAGACGGTGCGGATGCAGGTTCGCGACGCCGAGTCAGCCCACGAGGACTTGCTGCACGCCCTCGCCAATCAGCGGGCCGCCTTGAGCGCACCGCCGGCCGGGGCCTTGCTGTTCACCTGCAACGGTCGGGGCTCACATATGTTCGGCACCCCGGGTCACGACGCGATGGCGGTGGCCAAGGCGCTCGACGGCGCTCCAACCGGCGGCTTCTTCTGCGCCGGCGAGATCGGGCCGGTCGGGGAGGAGAGCTTCGTCCACGGGTTCACGGCCACTCTCGCGGTGTTCCCGTCCGACGGCTAGCGCGCTTCTCTCCGGCGGCGAACGCTAGGCCCGGGCGAGCTCGAACCAGACTCGGGTGCGGCTTTGATCGCGAACGACGCCCCACCTGTCGGCGAGGCGTCCCACGAGGAACAGTCCCCAGCCGGGGTCGTCGGTGAAACCGCGCGGGGTCGGGGCGAACCCCGGGCCCCGATCGGTCACCTCGGTCCACACCGCGTCGTCGGCCACGACCACCCGCAGATCGACCCGGTCGGTGTGCGCGTGCGTGACGCTGTTGGCCACCAGCTCGGTGATGAGCAGGCGGGCGCGCTCGAGGAGGTCGGGGCCGAGCTCGTCGCGCAGCGCGGCCATGGCCCGACGTGCCCGGGCGGGGGCCTCGGGGCTCCCCTCCAGGCTCAACTCGAGGCGCTCGCCGCCGGTCGCTGGCCAGGGCAGGAGGTCGGTCGCTCGGGTGTTGGGTGTGGCGCTGTGCGGCATCTCCGGGCCGCCCCGGCCCACGGGACAGGCAAAAATGCTCCGCCGGGGACGGGTATAGGTACCCGGCGCGGCGCCGGAGCGAACCTACCCGACCGCGGCGCCGGCCGCCCGCCGCTCGTCCGCGCGCGCTTCGGGTTGGGTGGTGGCCAAGCGGAGCACGAGCACGGCCACGTCGTCGCGCGGGGGACCGCCGCCCTGCGCAGCCAGCACGGCGGACTCGATGCGGGCGGCGACGGCCTCCGCGTCGAGGCCGGCGGACGCGGCGAGCACCTCGTGCAGGCGTTCCTCGCTGAGCGCGCCGCCGGGACCGCGGGCCTCGATGACCCCGTCCGTATAGAAGATGAGCGCGTCCCCGGGCCCGAGCACGGTGGTCTGGTCGTGGAGGTCGGGGTCCGGCAGCACGCCGAGCAAGGTGCCGTGCTCCCCGAACGGCTCGACTGCACCGTCGTGGCGGAGGATCAGCGGGAGTGGGTGACCGCCGCTCGCCACCAGCACCCGGGTGCCGCCGACGGTCGGCTCGAAGTAGGCGCAAGCGACGGTGCAGAAGCGCAGGTCCTGACGCTGGCGGAGCAAGGCCTCGTTCAGCATCCACAGGTTGCGGCTCGGGACGCGAGCCCGCATGGCCGCGGCGCGCAGCGTGTAGCGCGCCAGGGCGGTGACCGCGGCGGCGTCTGGCCCCTTCCCGCACACGTCGCCCACGACGACCGTCCAGCCGTGCTCCCCGGTCTCGAACAAGTCGTAGAAGTCGCCGCCCACCTGCATTCCGCCCCCGGTCGGCCGGAACCGCGCCGCGGCCTCGAGCCCCGGGATGCTCGGGAGCTCGGCCGGCAGCAGGCTCTGCTGGAGGGTCTGCGCGATGTAGTCGCGCTCGCTGTAGATCCGGGCGTTCTCGAGCGCGTTCGCGCAGCGCCGGCCGAGCTCCTCGGCCAGCCCCAGGTCGCGCTCGGTGAAGCGCCGGCCGGAGGCGCCGCTGACGAACGTGAGCGCGCCGAGCGTTCGGCCACGCGCGATCAGCGGCACCACCATCGCCGAGCGCAGACCGAGGCGCCGGATCAGCCGGAGGTGCTCCTCGTCGACTGCGGCCTGCTCGAGCAACTCGTCGGGCAGCTCCGTGTACAGCTCGGAGCGACCCGTCCGGAGAACGTTCGGCGCCCCGGTCGGGGCGTTGGGGTCGGGCGGGTAGCGCTCCTGGAGCTCGTGCGCGAAGCGCAGCAGGTCCGGGTCGGCGTGGGTCAGGGCCACCTGCTCGATGGCCCCGTGCTCCCGCCGGACCTCGACCGCGCACCAGTCCGCGATGTCCGGGACCGCGAGCTCCGCGATGCGCTCGAGCACCTCGTCGGGATCGAGCGAGGAGGCAAGGAGCCGGCTGCTCTCGGAGAGGAACGCCTGCTCGTGCTCCGAGCGCTTGTGCTCGGTGATGTCCTCGATGAGGTTGATCGCCATCTCGACCCGGCCGTCCTCGTCGAAGATCGGCGTGGCCTTGACCAGCGACCAGCGCGCCTCGCCCGTCTCGCGGTTGCGGTAGCGGATCGCCTCCTCCGCCTCCTCGCCGCGGAAGGCGCGCCGTCCGGGGAGGCGCTCGGGAGGGAGCGGTCGCCCAGTCTCGTCCCACATCTCAAAGCGCGCGAGGAGCTCCTCGGCGT
This sequence comes from Thermoleophilaceae bacterium, assembly GCA_035639555.1. Lineage (GTDB taxonomy): Bacteria > Actinomycetota > Thermoleophilia > Solirubrobacterales > Thermoleophilaceae > DASQXU01. The sequence goes on along the minus strand of DASQXU010000125.1, from coordinate 21,248 downwards.
CGGACGCGAGCAGCTCCTCCACCGAGGAGTAGCCGAGGGTGCGAACCGCCGCCTCGTTGGCAAACAGCAGCCGGCCGTCTGGGGCCACCGCGGTGACCGCGTCGGCGATCCCCCCTACGATCGCTTCGAGCTGGTCGCGGGCCCGGGTCGCGTTCAGGCGCGACTCCTGCTCCCGGCGAAGCAGGGCCTCGCGCTCGTCCTCGACGCGCTTGCGCTCGGTGATGTCGCGCAGGTAGCCGGTGAACAGCGGCGGCGACTGTCCGCCGACCCGGGTGACGGTCACCTCGACGGGGAACTCGCTGTCGTCCGCCCGCAGGCCCGTGAGCTCGACGCGGCGGCCCAGGATGGTCCCCCGGCCGGTCTCGAGGTAGCGGAGCAGGGCGCGCCGGTGGCGTTCGCGCAGCGCCGGCGGGACGATCAGCTCGGCGAGCTCCCGTCCCACGACGTCGTCCTGGCGGTAGCCGAACGCCCGCTCCGCCGCCCGGTTGAACTCGACCACCCGACCTTCGTGGTCCATCGTGATCACGCAGTCGAGCGCCGACGCGAGGATCGCGCCCTTTCGGGCCTCGCTCTCGCGCAAGGCCTCGGCGCCGCGAAGGGCCTTCAGGAACTCGCCGATCCGCCTGCCGAGGCCGCCCATCAGATGGATCAGGTCGCGGTCCGGAGGCCGCGCGTCGTGACCGAAGAACTCGAACACCGCGAGGACCTCGCCGTCGGCCAGGGCCGGGAATGCGATGGCGGCGCGCAGCCCGGTGCGGCGAGCGGCCTCGACGCGCGGGAAGTTCTCCTCCTGGGTGACGTCGGCGAGCCAGACCGGCCGGCCGAGCTCCCACGCACGGCCGGGGAGTCCCACCCCGCGGCGCAGCACGACCTCGCGACTCAGGGCGTCGAACCCGGCAGGGTCCACACCGGGTGCCTCCCAGGTCGCGACGCAGCGAAGCGCGCCCGGCTCGCCGACGACCCAGGTCCCGCCCAGCGCCCAGCCGAGCGTGCCGCCGATGGCCTCGAGTAGTCGGGGGGCGGCTTCCTCGAGCGTGTCCGAGTCGGACAGCGCGCGGGCCACGGCGTACTGGGTGGCCAACCGCGCCGCGTCCGTCTCGCGTCGCTCGCGGAGGTGGGCGATCCACAGGGCCAGTCCTCCCCCGACCGCCACGGTGGCGACCCGCCCGAGATGGTCTGCGCTTCCGAAGAAGTGGTCCGGGAAGCCGACGACCAGCGCGAGGATCACCGAGTACACGTAGACGATCGCCGTGCGCCGGACCCCCTCTCCGGCGGCCGCCACGAGCGGCGCCACCACGAGGACCCCGACGAGGATCGAGGTATGAGGAACCAGCGCGTCGACGACGGCGAGGAGCGAGGCGAGGACAAGGGCCGGGACGAAGGTTCTCCCGACGTGGGCTTCGTGCGCGGTCAGGCGTCCAGCCTAACCCGGGCGCGGCCGCCCCGCCGGAGCGCTGGCAAGATGCGGCTGTGCGTGGCGAGCGCCATCCCGACGGCGTAGTCCGGGTCCGGGCCCCGAACCCCTCGCCGCTCACGCTCGAAGGCACGAACACCTACGTGCTCGACGGCTGGGTCGTCGACCCCGGGCCAGCCGTCCCCTCGCACCTCGAGGCGGTGCGGCGCGCGGCCGGAGCGCCGGTCGAGGGAATCGCGCTCACCCACGGCCACCCCGACCATGCCGGAGGCGCCGAGGAGCTTGCCCGGCGGACCGGCGCCCCGGTGCTCCGGCCGGGCGCGGAGGAGCGGGTCGGGCCCTTCCGCGTCGTTCCGACCCCGGGCCACTCTCCCGACAGCGTCTGCCTGATCGCCGGACGGCGCTGCTTCACCGGCGACACCGTGCTCGGCGAGGGCAGCGTCTTCATCAGCCCGGGAGAGGGCTCGCTCTCGGCCTACATCGACTCGCTGCGCCGGCTGCGCGAGCTCGACCCCGAGGTCCTCTGCCCCGGTCACGGCCCCTACGTCTGGGAGCCCCGCGCCAAGCTCGACGAGTACATCGAGCACCGCCTGGACCGCGAGCGCCGGCTGCTCGAGGCGCTCGGCGCCGGTCTCCGGAGCGAGCAGGAGCTGCTCGAGAGCGCGTGGTCGGACGTCCCCCCCGACATGCGACCGGCCGCGGCGCTGACCCTTCGCGCCCACCTCGAGAAGCTTCGCGAGGAGGGCCGGCTTCCGCCGGGGATCGACCCCGACCGGCTGAGTTGAGCGCGAAACCGCACTAAGACGTAACGCTCGTGCCCCACGGGTCGGAGTCAGGTCGCCACCCTCGGGCCCATCACCGAGCCGACTGCGGTTGAGCCCGTCATAGGGGCCAAACGTCGCTCGGGTTCGCCCGATCGGCGCATCGCGGCGCTCGCCGAGCGCCGGCACGGGGTCGTCGCCCGACGCAGCTGCTCGAGCTCGGGCTCGGACGGCGAGCCATCAGGCATCGCGTGAGACCGGCCGGCTGCATCCGGTCTACCGCAGCGTCTACGCCGTGGGGCACCGGGTGCTCTCGCCGGACGGGCGCTGGATGGCCGCCGTCCTCGCCGGCGGCCGGGGAGCGGTCCTGAGCCACCGCTCACGGGCCGCCCTGTGGAGGATCCGCGCCACTGCCCGGCCGCGCGTGGAGATCACGGTCCCGCGCGGTCGCCGGTCCAGGCCAGGCATCGACACGCACTGTTCGCCTCTTCTGCCGGACGAGGTCACGCGCGTGCGCGGCATACCGGTCACCACGGTCCCGCGAGCTCTGATCGACCTGGCGGCGGCGGTGGACCACGACCAGGTCGTGCGGGCCGCGCGCGAAGCCGAGGTGCTTCGGGGGGCTGGCATCGGCGCGATCAACGCGGCCCTGGCGGGCGGACTACGCTCGAGCCGGACGTGGACCGAGCTCGAGGATCGTGTCGTGCGTTTCTTGAAGCACGCCGGCCTTCCACCGGCCGAGGTCAATGCCCGCGTCGCTTTGGGCGGCCGCGAGCTCGAGGTCGACTGCCTGTGGCGCGAGCGCCGGCTCGTGGTCGAGCTGGACGGACACGCGGCACATGGGGCCAGGGCGGCGTTCGAGCGCGATCGCCTGCGGGATCGGACGGTCCAGTCCGCCGGCTGGCGGGTGGTCCGCCTCACCTGGCGCCAGCTGGATGAGGACCCGGGCGCGGTGGCGTCCGACCTTCGGGCGCTACTTCGAGGTCCCCACCGCTACCGCCAGGACCGCCACTACCCTGTGCCGACGTGGTCTCGACCAACCAGTTCAAGAACGGCATGCACGTCGAGGTGGACGGCACCGTTTTCCGGATCCTCGACTTCCAGCACGTCAAGCCGGGGAAGGGCGGGGCGTTCGTGCGCACCAAGCTGCGGCGTGTGGATGACGGCGCCGTGCTCGATCGGACCTTCCGTGCCGGCGAGCGGTTCCGCCCCGTGCGGACCGAGACCCGCCGCATGCAGTACCTCTACTCGGACGGCACCCACGCCCACCTCATGGACCTCGAGACCTACGACCAGGTCACGCTCCCCGAGGAGGAGGTCGCGGACTCGCTCAGGTGGGTCGTGCCGAGCGAGCAGGTCGAGGTGCTCTACGTCGACGAGCGGCCGACCGACGTGCAGCTCCCGAGCGCGGTCGAGCTCACTGTCTCCGAGACCCAGCCCGGGGTGAAGGGCGACACCGCCTCGGGCGGCGGCGACAAGCCGGCGACGCTCGAGTCCGGGGTGACCGTGCGCGTGCCGCTGTTCGTCGACGTGGGCGACCGCGTCCGCGTCGACACCCGCACCGGCGAGTACGTCTCGCGGGCGTAGGCCGGGATGAGGAGGACCGACCAGCGACGCGCTGCCGTCGTCGCCCTCTACCAGTCCGAGGTCACGGGGCGCCCGGCCGCCGAGCTGGTGGGTCCCGGCTCGACCCGCTTCACCCGCGAGCTGGTCGAGGGGGTCGAGCGCGAGCGCGACGAGCTCGATGCGCTCATCCGGCGCCATTCGGTCGGCTGGAGCCTGGAGCGCATAGCTCCGCTCGAGCGCAACATCATGCGCGTGGGCCTCTACGAGCTGCTCCACCGACCCGACGTGCCGGCCGAGGTGGCCATCGACGAGGCAGTCGAGGCCGCGAAGGAGCTTTGCTCGGCCGACGCGCCCGGGTTCGTCAACGGGGTGCTCGGCGCCGCGTACCAGACCGAGGCGGCGGCGAGATGAACGAGGGCCTCGAGGGGCTCGTCGCCGAGCTCGGGGCCGCGGCGGCGCAGCTTCGCTCCGGGGAGCTCGGGCGGGAGGAGGCGGCACAGCTCGTCGAGCGCTGCGCCGAGCTCGCGGCCAGGCTCGGCTCGGAGCTCGACGCCGCCGGCCGGGCCGCGGCCGACGCCGAGGGCCAGGAGCGGCTCTTGTGAGCGCGGTCAGCGCCGAAGCGCTGTACCCGGTGGATCTGCGGCAGCGGGTCGATGACTACCTCGCCGGGCTGCGCTTCGCCCCCGAGTCGCGGACTCGAGGGCTCGAGGAGGCCATGCGCTATTCGCTGCTGGCCGGGGGGAAGCGGATCCGGCCGGTGCTCGCCCTGGCCACCGCCGAGGCGATCGGGCGGGCTCCGGACGACGTCCTACCGCTCGCCGCCGCGATCGAGATGGTCCACACCTACTCGCTCATCCACGACGACCTCCCGGCGATGGACGACGACGACCTGCGCCGCGGCAAGCCGACCTGCCACGTGGCCTACGGTGAGGACGTCGCGATCCTGGCCGGGGACGGGCTGTTCGCGGAGGCCGTGCGCCACGCGCTCGCGGAGCAGCGCGGCGAGCCGGAGCACGTGCTGGGGGCGGTGCGCGAGCTCGTGACCGCGGCCGGGGTGTCGGGGATGGTCGGCGGCCAGTACCTCGACATCACCGGCGAGCAGGTCGAGCTCCGCCACCTCCACGAGCTGAAGACCGGCGCTCTCATCGCCGCCTCGGTCGGATCGGTGCTGGCGGTCGGCGGAGTCGCCGGACCTGCCACAATCCCGTATCGCCGCTTCGCGGCGGAGCTGGGCGTCTTGTTCCAGATCGTCGACGACATACTCGACGTGACCGGCGACGAGGCCGAGCTCGGGAAGACGCAGGGGTCGGATGAGCGCCTCGGGAAGACCACGTACGTGAGCTCATACGGCCTCGGCCGCGCCCGGGAGCTCGCGCGCGAGTCGCACCGGAATGCACGGGAGGCCCTGGCCGCCGCGGAGGGCGACACCGACAAGCTGGGGCGGATCGCCGACTACATCCTCACCCGCCAGACATGACCCGACTGATCGACCGGATCACCGGTCCCGCCGACCTGAAGCACCTCTCCGACGACGAGCTGCAGCGGCTCGCCCAGGAGGTGCGCGAGCTGATCATCGACACGATCGGGGAGATCGGCGGCCACTTCGGCGCCAACCTCGGCGCCTGCGAGATCGCGGTGGCCGTCCACAGCCTGATCGACTCGCCGCGCGACAAGGTCCTCTGGGACGTCGGCCACCAGGCATACCCGCACAAGGTGCTCACCGGCCGCCGCGACCGCCTCGGGACGATCCGCAAGTACGGCGGCCTCGCCCCCTTCTGCTCGATCTTCGAGTCGGAGCACGACATCATGGGCGCCGGTCACGCCTCCACCTCGGTGTCATATGCGGTGGGCATCAAGGAGGCCATGCGGAAGGGGCTCGCCGAGGACCGCAAGGTCGTGGCGGTGATCGGGGATGGCGCCCTGACCGGAGGCGTCGCCTTCGAGGCCCTCCACAACGCCGGCGGCCTCGAGGCGCCGCTCGTGATCGTGGTGAACGACAACGGGATGTCGATCGCCCCGAACGTAGGCGCCCTGTCGCGGCTGTTCACCCGGATCCGCCTCAACCCGAAGCTCCACCACGCCCGTGAGGACTTCGAGGAGGCGCTCACCAGGCTCCCGGCCGGCATCGGCCGGCGGCTCGAGCAGTTCGGGCCGATCGTCAAGGAGTCGCTCAAGGCCTACTGGGCGCCGGGGCTGTTCTTCGAGGAGCTGAACCTCGCCTACGTGGGGGTGATCGACGGGCACGACGTGTCCGCCCTGCGCGAGGCGATCGGCGAGGCGCTCGAGGCCGACCGCCCGGTCGTCGTGCACTGCACGACGGTCAAGGGCAAGGGCTTCGCCCCGGCCGAGGAGGGCGGCCTCGAGGGGATGGAGAAGTGGCACGCCGCCAAGGCGGGCTCGATCCTCAACCGCGCCCCGGCCGCAAAGAAGAGCGAGCCGGGCCCGGGGCCGGTCAAGCCCCAGTACACGAAGGTCTTCGGCGAGGCCCTCGTCGAGGAGTGCCGGCGCGACCCCCGCGTCGTGGGCATCACCGCGGCCATGAACTCGGGCACCGGGCTGAACATCCTCCAGAAGGCCGTGCCCGAGCGCTACTACGACGTCGGAATCGCCGAGCAGCACGCGGTGCTTTTCGCCGCCGGGCTCGCGCTCGCGGGGGCCAAGCCGGTGGCCGCCATCTACTCGACGTTCCTCCAGCGCGCCTACGACCAGATCGTCCACGACGTCTGCCTTCAGAAGCTGAACGTCGTGTTCGCGATGGACCGCGCCGGACTGGTCGGCGACGACGGGCCCACCCACCACGGCGCGTTCGACATCTCCTACCAGCGCTGCCTGCCGAACATCGTTCTGATGGCCCCGCGCGACGAGGCGATGCTCGTCCACATGCTCCGCACGGCGCTCGCCTACGACGAGGGGCCGATCGCCGTCCGCTACCCGCGGGGCGAGGGTGAGGGGGTTCCGCTGCCTGAACGTGCCCGCGAGCTCGAGATCGGGCGCGGCGAGCTGCTGCACGAGGGGCATCGCGTGGCCTTCCTGGGCTACGGCTACGGGGTGCCGGTCGCGCTCGGGGCGGCGCGCTCGCTCGGGGAGGAGCACGGCGTCGACGCGACCGTGGCCGACGCGCGCTTCGCCAAGCCGCTCGACACCGAGCTCATCGCGCGGCTCGCGTCCGAGCATGACGTCCTCGTGACCGTGGAGGAGAACGTGCTGGCCGGCGGCTTCGGCTCGGCCGTGCTCGAGTGGCTGGCCGACCGGGATCTACTCGGCCGGACCCGGGTCATCCGCTTCGGCCTGCCCGACCGCTACGTGACCCACGGCAAGCCGGCGCTCCTCCGTGAGGAGGTGGGGCTCACGCCGGAGGCCGTGGCCCGCCGGGTCGCCGAGGTCGTGCTCGAGCCGAGCGGCGCGCTCGCCTGACTACTCGGGAAGCGCCCGGACCGGATCGCCCGGCCGCAGCCTGCCACCGCGCAGGATGTCGGCGCGCAGGCCGCCGCGGTGGACCAACCCGCGTATCACGCCCGGGCGAGTGAGCCCTTCGAGGTGGGCGCACGGCTCGCAGAGGTCGACCCCGACGCACTCGAGTGGACCGACCGCGAACCGCCTCCCGACCAGGTCGTTCAACCGAACCCCCCGGGTCACTACCTGCCGGCGGCTCTCGCCCGGCTGCAGGTCGATGCCGGCCTCGAGGGCAAGCGCCTCGAGCGCCTCAGCCTCGATCAGGGTGAGCTCCCGGCCAGGCTTCTCGCGCGCGGCCGGCGGGAGCCGGTCGCGGTGCTTGCGGTCGCCCTCGATCCCCTTGCCGGCGACCGCCGTGGCCTCGGAGACGGCGGTGGTTGGGGCCTCGGGCTCCGAGGCGACGTAGATTCCCTCTACCCGGCCGGCGGTCACGACCCGACCTTACCGGGCGGCCGGGCTCGGCCGGCCGGCGTACTCGAGCCGCGGCTCGACCGTGACCTCCGAGCGCAGGCTGTTGGCGATGTAGCAGCGCTCGTGGGCGAGCTGGCACAGACGCCCCACCGCGTCCTCCGAGGCGCCGCCGCGGACCACGATCCGCGGTCGCAGCTCGATCCGCGTCACGCGGACCGGGTTCTCGTCGGCCGGCATCAGCCCGACCGCCTCGTCCTCGTACTCGACGACGTCGATCCGCGCCTTGGCCGCCAGGTGGAGGAACCACAACAGCTGACACGAGCTCGCGGCCATCACGAGGAGCTGCTCGGGGTTGAGCTGCCGGGGGTCGCCCCTGGCCTCGCCGGTGGTCAGCGTGACGTGCTGCTCGGCGGGTGGGGCCACCGCCAGGTGGGCGCGGTCGTAGCCCTCGAAGCCGAGACCGGTCGAGCCCGTCCAGCGGCAGCGGGCCTCATAGCGGTGGGTCGGGCTCGTCACGCCTGGCCGGCGAGGAACTCGCGGAGGCTCTGGTGGTCCTCGCGACATGCCGGGCAACCCTCGAGGTGGTTGCGCATGCCGGGGACGGCCGCCTCGGCGTCGCGCCCGGCGAGCTCGAGCTCGACGTACCGGTCGAGCTCCTCGAAGCACTCCTCGCAGGAGAGCTCGCGACCGCCGGGACCGAGCAGCGCGCGAAGCACGTCCGAGGCGGGGCGAGTCATGTTTGCCACTCCACCTGGTCGACCTCCAGTCCCTTGGCCGCGAGCCGCGAGCGGAGCTTGCGGCGCGCGTCGTGCACCGTCTTGTACAGCGCCCCGCGGGTGGTTCCGAGCCGCTCGGCGAGCACGTCGATCGGCACCCCCTCCACGGTCACCGCGAGCAGCACCCGGCGCTGGTGTTCCGAGAGGACTTCATCGATCGCCTCCCGCACTGCCGACAGCAGCTCCCGGGCCCCTGCCTCGTCCTCCGGTCCGGCCGCGCTCGTGCTGGCGAGCACCCCGGCCTCGGGCTCCACCGGAACCTCGCGCGCTCGCCAGTTCCGCCGCCGGGAGGCCGCCGCGGCTTCGTACAGGGCGAACTTGTACGCCCAGGAGGTGAACCGGCTCTCGCCCCGGTAGTGGTCGAGCTTGGCCAGCACCGCCACCAGGGCGTCGTCCGCGCTCTGGAGGGCGAGGTCGTGGAGCTCGCGTCCCGACCGTCCCTCTGCCCGGCGGAACACCTCGAAGCGCGCGGCCCGGAGCAGAAGGGCGTGCAGCCGAGCGATGGCCGCGGTGCGGTCGGGCCCCTCGCTGCGAAGCTCGCGCAGCCAACGGCGAGACTCCGGATCGAGCTTCGTCGCCCGAACGTGCGGCTGCGTCACGCCGGCGGGCTCCATAGCCGCGACCGTAGCAGCGCGGCAGCGCCCCGCGGGTGGTCCTTGCACTAGGGCTCATGCCCGTTAGCGGCTCCCGCCCGCCTGCGTCTTACCTCGTCGGACATGGAAAGCGGCCCGCCGGGGGCGGGCCGCTTCCTGAGGGAGGAGTGATGCTATGTGCGATTGATCGGTGAGAGGAAGTCTCAGTCGGGAACCCCGCTGTAGCGCGTGGTCACCGTGATGGCCAGCGTGGCGATCCCGACGGCGCCGAACAGCGCCAGGGCACCGGTGTCACCGACCGCGCCGAGCAGGACGGCCGCGATGAGCAGGCCGAAGGCGAGGCCGCGGTCGCAGGCCGCGTGGGCCAGGCTCGGAAGCGTGCCGCGCCCTTCGCTCGCGGTGCCCGCGATTCCCAGGCCGACGGACAGGGTCCCGGCCGCGACACCGGTGAGGAGCGCGGCCGGACCAAGCGAGAGGGCAACCGGCAGGATGAGCACGGCGGCGCCCAGCAGAATCATCAGCCCCGAGCGGAGGGGCAGCGGGATCAGTCTCGCAACGGTCATCGAGACAGAGGCTAGGAAGCTCCCGGCCCGGGCTGTGTGACTGCGGTCACAGTGCCACCGCTGCCCGCGCTGGGGCTCCGAGTACGCTCCGGCCGTGGCGAAGAGGAGGCTCGATGCGCTGCTCGCCGAGCGGGGTCTCTTCGAGAGCCGCTCGGGGGCGGCGGCCGCGGTGCTCGCCGGCGCGGTGCGGCTCGGGCACCACGGAGAGCGCGCGCGCAAGCCCGGCCAGCTGGTGGCCGACGACGTGCCGCTCGAGGTGGACGCCAGCCCGCGCTACGTCTCGCGCGGCGGGGTGAAGCTGGCCAACGCGCTGGACGCCTTTGGCATCGATCCGGCCGGCCGACGCTGCCTCGACGTCGGCGCCTCGACCGGCGGGTTCACCGACTGCCTCCTCCAGCGGGGAGCCGGGGCGGTGATCGCGCTGGACGTCGCCTACGGTGAACTCCACTGGCGGCTCCGCCACGATCCCCGGGTCGTCGTCCTCGAGCGCACGAACGCCCGCGCCCTGCGACCCGAGCAGCTCCCGTTCCGCCCCGACATGATCACCGTCGACGTGTCGTTCATCTCGCTCGCCAAGGTGCTGCCCGCGGTGACCCGCTGCGCGGCCGAGCGCTTCGATTGCCTGGCGCTGATCAAGCCCCAGTTCGAGCTCGGCCCCGAGCGGGTGGGGAGGGGCGGGGTCGTCCGCGCCGCCGACGACCGGCGGGCCGCGCTCGTCGCGGTCGGCGCGGCGGCGCGCGATCGCCTGGGCCTGAGCGTCGTCGGCTATGCGTTCTCCCGGCTGCCCGGTCCGGCCGGCAACCGGGAGAGCTTCGTCTGGCTCGCCGAGCCCGGGCGCCCGGGGGCGGTCGCGGACCTCGAGGAGGCGGCGAGGAGCGCCGAGCCGTGAGGCCGCCGCGCTCGATCACGGTGTTCACGCGGCTCGACCCCCGGCACTCGGCGGAGGGCCTCCGGCGGGTCATCGAGCTCGCCTGCGAGACGGGCGTCGAGGTTCGGGTCCCCGCCGAGGAGGTCGAGAAGCACGGCCTGAGGGAGCGGGAGGGGACCGTGTTCGGCGCCGACCCCTCCGGCCCTACCGACCTGGCGGTGGTGCTCGGCGGGGACGGCACCATTCTGTCCGCGCTCCGCCGGTTCGCCCGGCGCAACGTGCCGGTGTTCGCGATCAACTTCGGGGCGATCGGGTTCCTCGCCACGGTCGAGCACTCGGAGCTCGAGGAAGGCCTCCGCCGGGCGCTCGGCGGCGGCTACGAGGTCCTTCCCCTGCCGGCGCTCGCGCTGGTCCTCTCGGATGGCGAGCACCTGGCCATGAACGACGTCTCGTTCCACCGCATGCCCGGCGGCCGGGTGGCCGAGCTCGCATACCTCGTGCGCGACCAGGAGCTCGGCCAGGTGCGCTGTGACGGGCTCGTGGTCTCCACTCCGGCCGGCAGCACCGGCTACAACCTGGCCAACGGCGGGCCGGTGCTGGCGTGGGGAGTCGAGGGCTTCGTGGTCTCGTTCATAGCTCCGCACACGCTGACCGCTCGTGCGCTCGTGGTCGCGCCCGAGGACGTGCTCGAGGTGATGAACCGCTCGGTCGAGGAGCCGGTGGAGGTCACCACCGACGGGCGCAGCATCTGCTCGCTCGGGCCCCAGGACCGGGTGCGGCTCCGCTTCGTGGAGGCCTGCGCCCAGCTCCTGCAGGCGCCGGGCTCGACCTTCTACGAGCGGCTGCGGGAGAAGTTCGGGCGGCTCGCCTACTGAGCGGTGCCGTCCCGGGCCCGCGGCTCCGTCGGAGCCCGTTGCTAGACCTGGCGCGGTGCTGCTCGAGCTGCGCATCGAGAACCTTCTCCTGATCGAGCGGGCCGAGCTCCGGCCCGGTCCGGGGCTCAACGTCATCACCGGCGAGACCGGCGCCGGCAAGACCGTGCTGGCCCACGCCCTCGACCTGCTGCTCGGTGGCAAGCCCCGACCCGGGGTCGTCCGGCCCGGTACGCCCGAGGCCTATGTCGAAGGGGCGTTCGAGCTCCCGGCCGGCCTCCTCGCCCAGCCGGAGCTGGGCGAGCTCCGCGAGCGGATCGGCGATGAGGGCGGCGAGCTCGTGCTCGCCCGACGGGTCGGAGCGGACGGGCGCACGCGGGCGTTCGTGCGGGGTCGTTCGGCCTCGGCCGCCGACCTGAGACTCCTCGGCGGCCGGCTCGTGGCCTTCTTCGGGCAGCACGAGCACCGCCGGCTCACGGTCGCCGCCACCCAGCTCGCACTGCTGGACGGCTTCTGCGGCGCCGAGCACCTGCGCGCCCGGGGCGAGCTCGGACGCGCGCACGCGCGCGTCCGAGGACTCGAGCGGGAGCTGGCCGAGCTGCGCGCCCGCGCGGGGTCGCGCGACCGCGACCTCGACCTGCTCGCGTTCGAGATCGCCGAGATCGAGGCGCTTGGGCCGAGCGAGGAGGAGGAGCGGGAGCTCACGGCCGAGCGCCAGCGCCTGCGGCGGCTCGACGCCCTGCGCACCGCGGCCAGCGCCGGGGCCGAGGCGCTGGCGCCCGAGTCGCCCGAGGCGCCCGGGTACACGGCGATGGTCGCCGAGGCCGAGCGCCTCGCGGAGGCGGTCGCCGGCGTCGATGCCGCGCTCGACGCCCTCGCCGAGCGCCTGCGGGCGGCACGCATCGAGGCCGAGGACCTCGCCGGCGAGCTGCGCCGCTACGTCGCGGACCTCGAGGCCGAGCCCGGCCGCTTGGACCGGGTGGAGGAGCGGCTCGAGCTCTACGAGCGCCTCGAGCGAAAGCACGGAGGGAGCGTGGCCGCGGTGCTCGCCCACGCGAACCGGTGCATGGCCGAGCAGGAGCGGCTTCGGAGCGCGGAGGTCGAGACCGACCGGCTCGAGGCCGCGCTTGGGGCGGCCCGCGCCCGGCGGGACGAGCTGGCCGACCGGGTCTCGGCGACCCGCCGCGCGGCCGCTCCGGAGCTCGCCGCCGCGGTAGAACGCGAGCTGGCCGCGCTCGCGATGGGCGACGCCTCGTTCACGGTGGAGCTCGAGGATCGCGCGGAGGTCGGCCCCACGGGGTCCGAGCGCGTGGAGCTCCTGGTTGCGCCCAACCCTGGCGTTCCAGCGGCGCCGCTGCGTGAGAGCGCCTCGGGCGGCGAGCTCTCGCGGGTCATGCTCGCCCTCATGACCGTGGCCGGGGTCGGCGGCTCCGAGACGATCGTGTTCGACGAGGTCGACGCGGGCGTCGGCGGACAGACGGCGCGGGCGGTCGGCGAGCGCCTGCGCCGCCTCGGGGGCTCTCGGCAGGTGCTCTGCATCACCCATCTACCCCAGGTCGCCGCGGTGGCCGAGCGGCACTTCCGGATCGAGAAGGCGCCCGGCGGCGCTCTGGCCACGGCCGCGGTCGACTCGCTCGAGGATGAGGCGGTGGTCGAGGAGCTCTGCCGAATGCTCGGCGCCGACACCTCGGACGCCGGCGCGCGGAGGCACGCCGAGGAGCTGCTCGCGGCGGCCTGAGGCCCGATCTGCTACTCGTCCCGCGCCATGAGCTACACGATCAAGAACCTGCGAGAGGTCGAGGACTCGGCGGCCAAGTTCGGCTACTCCGAGATGCAGGAGTCGCGATTCCCGCGCGAGGACCTCGGCGCGGAGGAGATCGGGTTGGCGTACCACGTGGTGCGCCCGGGCAAGCGCCAGGCCTTCGCCCATCGCCACGAGCGCGCCGAGGAGATCTACGTCGTGCTCCGCGGCACCGGCCGGGTCAAGCTCGACGACCAGATCGTCGAGGTCGGCCCGATGGACTCGATCCGGGTCGCCCCATCGGTCGCGCGCGCCTTCGAGGCCGGCCCGGATGGGCTCGAGCTGCTCGCCTTCGGACCGCGCCACCCGGGCGACGCCGAGGTGATCCAGGACTTCTGGTGAGCCTCCAGCCGGAGCGGCTCGCGTCCGGGTCGATCGCTACCTTCTCGGGGTGCAGGCGCCACTAGAGTCCCTCGGGTAGCCATGCCCGAGTCCGCCCCGCAGACCAGGTTCGTCTTCGTGACCGGCGGAGTCGTCTCCGCCCTCGGCAAGGGGATCGCCGCCGCCTCGATCGGCCAGCTGCTGGTCGCCCGCGGCCTCGAGGTCACGATCCAGAAGTTCGATCCCTACATCAACGTCGACCCGGGGACGATGAGCCCGTTCCAGCACGGCGAGGTCTTCGTCACCGAGGACGGCGCGGAGACCGATCTCGACCTGGGCCACTACGAGCGCTTCACCGATGTCAACACCACCCGCACCTCCAACGTCACCGCGGGCGCGATCTACAACTCGGTGATCCGCCGGGAGCGGCGGGGCGACTACCTGGGCGGCACGGTCCAGGTCATCCCCCACATCACCGACGAGATCAAGCAGCGCATCCTGCTGATGGCCGAGTCGCAGGACGTCGACATCGTGATCGCCGAGATCGGGGGCACGGTCGGCGACATCGAGTCGCTGCCCTTCCTCGAGGCGCTGCGGCAGTTCCAGGTCGACCAGGGCCGCGAGCGGTGCATGTTCGTGCACCTCACGCTCGTGCCCTTCCTGGGCCACGCCGGGGAGCTCAAGACGAAGCCCACCCAGCACTCGGTCCAGGAGCTGCGGCGGATCGGTATCCAGCCGGACATGGTGGTCTGCCGCTGCGAGGAGCCACTCTCGCGCGACATCCGCCAGAAGATCTCGCTGTTCGCCAACCTGCCGGTCGAGCGGGTGGTCTCGGCGCGAGACGTGGACTCGATCTACAAGGTGCCGCTCGAGTTCCACGACGAGGGCGTCGAGGAGCAGATCCTCGACCGCTTTGCGATCAGCGCGCCGGCGCCGGACCTCTCCGACTGGCGCGGCCTCGTGGAGCGCTACGACACGGCGTCCACGCCGGTCCGGATCGGCCTGGTCGGCAAGTACACGAAGCTGTCGGACGCCTACCTGTCGGTGATCGAGGCCCTGGGCCACGCCGGGGCCCACCACGGCGGTCGGGTGGAGGTCCGCTGGGTCGACTCCGAGCGGCTGACCGACGAGGAGGCCGAGCGCGAGCTCGCGAGCTGCCACGGGATACTCATCCCGGGTGGGTTCGGCGTCCGGGGGATCGAGGGCAAGATCCTCGCCGCCCGCTTCGCCCGCGAGAACGGCGTCCCCTACCTCGGGATCTGCCTCGGCATGCAGATGGCGGTGGCCGAGTTCGCCCGCCACGCGGCCGGCATGGAGGGCGCCAACTCCACCGAGTTCGACCCGGAGACGCCGTACCCGGTCATCGACCTGCTCCCCGAGCAGAAGGAGGTTCGGGACATCGGCGGCACCATGCGCCTCGGCGCCGATCCGGTGAAGCTCCACGACGGCACCCGGGCCCGCGAGGTCTACGGCGAGGCGGTCATCTACGAGCGCCACCGCCACCGCTACGAGGTGAACAACCACCTCCGGAAGCGGCTCGAGGGCGCCGGCCTCGTCTGCTCGGGCACGTCCCCGGACGATCGACTGGTGGAGATCGTGGAGCTCCCGGACCACCCGTTCTTCATGGCGTCGCAGTTCCACCCCGAGTTCAAGTCGCGTCCGCTGCGGCCGCAGCCGCTGTTCCGGGAGTTCGTCCGCGCCGCTCAGGCCCGGGCGCTGGGCCGCCCGGCGGCCGACGTCGAGCCCAGGGTGCAACTGCCCGGCGCCGACCTGGCGCGGTGACCACCCTCGTCCTCCGGCGGGCCTCCGCCGAGGAGAAGGAGCGGCTTCTCGAGGACTTCGTCCGCCTTTGCGAGATCGAGAGCCCGTCGGGTCGCGAGCGGGGGGCGGCGGACGCCGTGACCGCGGAGCTGCGGACGCTCGGGTTCGAGGTCGAGGAGGACGGGAGCGGCCCCGAGACCGGCTCGGACGCCGGCAACCTCCTCGCCCGCATCCCGGGCGCGGACGAAGGCCGGACCGTGCTGCTCTGCGCCCACCTCGACACCGTGCCGCTGAACGCGCCGGTCGAAGTGGAGCAGAGCGACGGCGTCCTGCGCAACCGAAACGAGGCGATCCTGGGCGCGGACAACAAGGCCGCGGTGGCCGTGCTGCTCGCGCTTGCCCGCCGGCTTAGAGCCGAGGCCCCGCCGCTGGG
This sequence comes from Thermoleophilaceae bacterium, assembly GCA_035639555.1. Classification (GTDB taxonomy): domain Bacteria; phylum Actinomycetota; class Thermoleophilia; order Solirubrobacterales; family Thermoleophilaceae; genus DASQXU01. Next base: position 5,655 of record DASQXU010000125.1, on the reverse strand, counting down.
CGTGGAGCTCCTCTTCACGACCTGCGAGGAGCTCGCCCTCCGCGGAGCCAAGGCGTTCGACCTCTCGCGACTTCGGGCGGAGTTCGGCTTCGTCTTCGATCACGCCTCGCCGATCGGCGAGGTGATCGTGGCCGCCCCGACCTACTACCGGCTCGAGGCGACGCTGCGGGGGGCGGCCGCGCACGCGGGCATACGCCCGGAGGCCGGGCGAAACGCGATCGTCGCCGCGGCCCGCGCGATCTCGGCAATGCGCCTCGGGCGCCTGGACGACGAGACCACCGCGAACGTCGGGCGCATCGAGGGCGGGACCGCCGGAAACGTCGTCGCCGAGCGCTGCCGCATGGAGTTCGAGGCGCGGAGCATCGACGAGGGCCGTGCCTCCCAGGTCGTCGCCGAGATGGTCGACGCGGTGACCGAGGCGGCCAGCGACGCCGAGTGCGATGTGGAGACGGCGGTCGAGCGGCTCTTCCGTGGCTATCGCCTCTCGCCCAGCTCGGCGCCGGTGTCGCTCGCGGCGGCGGCGCTCGAGGCCGTTGGCGTGGAGCCGCGCTACATCAGCACCGGCGGCGGCAGCGACGCCAACGCGTTCGTCGCCGGCGGCCTGCCCGTGGTCAACCTGGCGAACGGCACCGAGCGAAACCACGAGCCCGACGAGTCGGTCACCGTGCTCGCCCTCGAGACGATGCTCGATGTCGCCCTGGCGCTGGTGGCGGCGAGCGCGGGGTAGGAGAAGGCGGTGGGGTTCGAGCGCGTCGGCGGCAAGACGGTCTACGAGGGACGCATCGCCACCGTCCGGGTGGACCGCTTCCGCTATGACGACGGCCAGGAGGCGGAGCGCGAGATCGTCGAGCACCCGGGGGCGGTTGCGGTGGTCGCCCACGACGGCGAGCGGCTCTACCTCGTCCGCCAGCCGCGCGAGGCCGTGGGGGAGGAGGCGCTGCTCGAGCTGCCCGCCGGCAAGCTCGACGAGGAGGGCGAGAGCGCACTCGAGACGGCCAAGCGGGAGCTGGCCGAGGAGATCGGGAAGGGCGCCCGCCGCTGGCAGCACCTCACGAGCTTCTACACCTCGCCCGGTTTCGCCGCCGAAGAGGTCCAGCTCTTTCAGGCCACCGACCTGTTCGACGAGGCGGGCGTGCCCGGCGAGGAGGAGCGGATCGAGGTCGAGGCCGTGCCGCTCGAGCGTCTCGACGAGGTGATCGCCGACTGCCGGGACAGCAAGAGCCTGGTCGGGTTGCTCTGGTTCCGGGCGTTCGCCGGCGCCGGACCGAGCAGAGGCTGAGCCTCATCCCGGGCGGCCGGCGATGGCCGTCTTGCAGCATCAAGGGATGGCGGTCGTGGGCGCGAATCGGGGATCGTGGCGAGCGTCGCCGGCACGGCTCCCGGAGCGCACCCTCCGGACGGGGCGAGGGAGCGGTTCGAGCACCTGGTCCTCGACTTCCTGGCGTACCTCGAGTTCGAACGGGGACTCTCGCGCAACACGCTCGAGGCCTACCGCTCCGACCTGCTGCAGTTCGGGCGCTTCCTCGACGCCCGGGGGACGTCGGCCACCCGGGCGACGAGCGCAGACGTAGCCGACTTCCTGGCCACGCTCGCCGGAGACGGCGGGAAAGCGGCCTCGCCGGCGACCGTGCACCGCAAGGCAGCCTGCCTGCGCTCGTTCTTCCGGCACCTGCGGCGCGAGGAGGTACGCGAATCAGACCCGACGGCCACCCTCACCGCCCCCCGGCGCGGGCGCAAGCTGCCACAGGTCCTGACCCGAGCCGAGGTCGCGCGGGTGCTCGAGCAGCCGCACGGCACCGAGCCCGCCGCGCTCCGCGACCGCGCCCTGCTCGAGCTGATGTACGCCTGCGGGCTGCGGGCCTCGGAGGCGATCGAGCTCGAGGTGGGCGACGTCGACCCGGACGACCGGGTGCTCCGGGCGCGCGGGAAGGGCTCGAAGGAGCGGCTCGTGCCGGTCGGGCAGGCGGCGGCCGGGGCGGTGCGCGTCTACCTCGAGCGCGGGAGGCCGGCGCTGGTCGGCGGAAACCCGGTCGAGCGGCACCTGTTCGTGAACTTCAGGGGCGGCCCGCTGACCCGCCAGGGCCTGTACAAGATCGTCCGCCGCCATGCGGCGTCGGCCGGCCTGGCCGGACGGATGAGTCCCCACACCCTGCGCCACTCGTTCGCCACCCACCTGCTCGCCGGCGGCTGTGACCTGCGCTCGGTCCAGGAGATGCTCGGCCACGCGGACGTCTCGACGACCCAGCTCTACACCCACCTCTCGAGCCAGCGTCTGAAGGACGTCTACTTCCGCGCCCACCCGCGGGCCCGGCTCGGCTGAGCGGGCGACGGCTCAGCGCGTGCACGCGCACCGTGGCATCTGGGCGAGGCGCCGTGCCACAGCCTCGGTTGGAGCGGCTAGTGGTGTGCGCCAACCACAAGCTCTATCCCCCGTTCCGGGGCGCGGACGCCGCAACGCGCTCGAGCAGCACGGCGCGCTCGCGGGCGTTGGCGGTGAGCGCGGCGGCGCGGGCGAACTCCTCGCTGGCCTCCCGGGCGCGGCCGAGCTTCTCGAGCAGGTCGCCGCGGACGGTCGGGAGGAGGTGGTACTCCCGCAGCGCGGGCTCGTCGCGGAGCTCGTCCACGCGCTCGAGCGCGGCGGCTGGGCCGATTGCCATGCCGATGGCGACGGCGCGGTTGAGCTCGACGACCGGTGAGGGCATCAGCTGGGCGAGCCCGTCGTACAGGGCTACGATGCGCCCCCAGTCGGTGTCCTCCGCGGTGCGGGCGCGGGCGTGGCACGCGGCGATGGCGGCCTGCAGCGTGTAGGGGCCCAGCGCGCCGCCGGTCCGGTACGCGCGCGCGAGCGCGGTAAGGCCGCGCTGCACGAGGAGCCAGTCCCACCGCGAGCGGTCCTGCTCGAGAAGGAGGATCGGCGCGCCGGACGGCCCGACGCGGGCCCGCGCTCGCGAGGCCTGAAGCTCCATGAGTGCTACCAGGCCGTGAACCTCCGCCTCAGAGGGGAGCAGCTCGGCGAGGATCCGCCCGAGGCGCAGGGCCTCTTCCAGGAGCTCCGGGCGCAGCCAGTGCTCGCCCGCGGTGGCCGCGTAGCCCTCGTTGAAGACGAGGTAGATGACCTCGAGGACCGAGGCCAAGCGCTCGGCGAGCTCCCCGCGTTCGGGGACCTCGAACGGGACCCGGGCGGTCGAAAGCGTGTGCTTGGCACGAACGATCCGCTGCGCGACCGTGGCTTCCGGGACGAGGTAGGCGCGGGCGATCTCGCTTGTCGACAGGCCGCCGAGCAGCCGTAGAGTCAGAGCCACCCGCGCGTCGGTTGAAAGCACGGGGTGGCAAGTAGTGAAGATGAGGCGCAGAAGGTCGTCGTCGAAGGGGTCGTCGACCGCGGCGGCCAGATCGGGGTGCTCGTAAGCTCCGCGCCGCTCGATCTCGCCCGCGAGCTCCTCGGTCTTGCGGTCGTGCACGCCGGCGTGGCGGACACGGTCGATCGCCTTGTGCTTGGCCGTGCCCATCAGCCAGGCGCCCGGGTTGTCCGGGACGCCTGACTCGGGCCACTGCTCGAGCGCGGCGACGAACGCCTCTTGGGCGACGTCCTCGGCGACGCTGACGTCGCGCACCAGACGCGCGACGCCGGCGATCAGCCGGGGGGACTCGATCCGCCAGACGGCATCGAGGGTGCGCTGGACGTCGACCGCCATGCTGTGCGCCTACCGGCCGGCCTCGACCTGCCGGCGCAGCTCCTCCTCCCTGGCCCGGAGCTCGGGCGTGAGCTCCTCGCCGAAGTCATCGGACTCGAACACAGGGCGGATCTCGATGACCGCCTCGGCGCCAGGCATCGGGTCCGGGGCGCGCTTGACCCACTCGATCGCCTCGTCGAGCGACTTCACCTGCCACAGCCAATAGCCGGCGAGCAGCTCCTTGGTCTCGGCGAACGGCCCGTCGATGACCTTGCGCTCGCTGCCCGAGAACACGACGCGGACGCCCTTCGAGCTCGGGTGCAGGCCCTCGGCGGCGAGCAGCACCCCGGCTTTCACCAGCTCCTCGTTGAAGGCCGTCATCTCGCTCAGGAGCTCCTCGCTCGGCATCACGCCGGCCTCGCTGTCCTCGGTCGACTTGACCAGAACCATGACGCGCATGTCTCGCTTCCTCCCTTGGTAGGTGGGCTTCTGTCCATGCGTCGGGCGAGTAGGACCGAAATCGACATCCTTCAGATACAGAATTGGGACGGTGGGCGACGTCCCGCGCCCCCTCCGTTACGCCGGGCCGTGCTGCTAGAACCAGAGGGGTGCGCCCCCTTTCGTGCCCGCTCCCGCCCGCCGAGGGCAAGCCCCGGCGCAGTCACGGGCGCTGATGCCCGAGCTCCCCGAGATCGAGACCATCCGCCGCCAGCTGGCGCCTGCGCTCGAGGGACGGACGGTGGAGCGGCTCGAGGTGCTCGACCCCCGCTGGTGCGAGCCGGCCGCGCCGGCCGAGGTGGCGGCCGCGGTCGAGGGGCGGCGCATCGAGCGGGTCGGGCGCCGCGGGAAGTACCTGGTCCTCTCGCTCAGCGGCGACGTTCACCTGGTGATGCACCTCCGGATGACCGGCAACCTCCTGCTGGTCAAGGCCGGCGATGACGCCCCGGACCGGCCCCATCTGCGGGTGCGGGTCGTGCTCGACTCGGGAGAACGGCTGCTCTTCTGCGACGTGCGGCGCTTCGGGACCGGCGTGGCCCTACTCGGCTCCGACGCGCTGCGCGCCTACTTCGACGCTCGACTCGGGGTCGAGCCGCTGAGCCCCGAGTTCACCGCAGCCGCGCTTCGCGCGCTCGCCCGCGGGCGCCGGGCCCCGGTCAAGTCCTTCCTGTTGACCCAGGAGCGGGTCGCCGGGGTGGGCAACATCTACGCGGACGAGGCCCTCTTCCGGGCCGGCATCCATCCGCTCCGGCCGGTGGGGACGCTGCGACGCCCGCAGCTCGAGGCCCTGCGCGCCGCCGTCGTGGACTCGCTCGAGGCGGGGATCGACGCGCGCGGCGCCACGATCGACGACTTCCGCCACGCCGACGGCGCCAGCGGCTCCTTCCAGGACCGCTTCCTGGTCCACCGGCGCGAGGGCGAGCCCTGCCCGCGCTGCGGGACGTCGATCCGCAAGCTTCGCGCGGCCGGCCGGGGGACCTACGTGTGCGAGCGCTGCCAGCGCCGGCCCGCTGACCTGAGTCGTCATTCCGCGCGCACCTTCTCGGCGTCTGGGCGCGCCTGACGCCACCCGCGGGAATCGCCGATGCGCTGCATCGACTCATCCCGCGTGCGTCGTCAGACTACGCCCAGCCACTCTAGAAGCTGAAGCCGGACTTCCGACTCAGGTCACCGGCGCGCGGTCAGGAGCTAGAGGCGGCGACCAGCTCCCCGAGCAGGCCGTCGCGGTCGGCCTCGAGCAGCTCCCGGAAGCCGCCGACCGAGCGATCGCCGACCACCAGCTGCGGAAACGTCATCTGGCCCGTGAGGGCCACCAGGTTGGCCCGGCCGACGGGGTCCTTGGCCAGGTTCACCTCGCGAAACCGGATGCCGCGGCTCTCGAGCAGCGCCTTGGCCTGGCGGCAGAAGCCGCACGGCTCGGTCGTGTAGAGGGTGACGCCATTGGTGTCCGCCACGGTGCTCAGAGTGTAGGAAGGTGTCCGGG
>DASQXU010000124.1:0-4061 GCA_035639555.1 Thermoleophilaceae bacterium | reverse complement strand
CCCCGGTCCACAGCGACGTGTAGGGGTTCATGCGCTCGCCGGTCGAGGAGCGGGGCAGGAGCTGGAGGAGCACCTCGAGGTCCCGCCAGCTCGGCAGCACCTTCTCGATGCCCATCACCGTGATGAGCACCTCGGGGAGGGTCAGGCACATGCGGCCGTTGCCCTCGGACTCGACGACGCAGACCGTCCCGGTGTCGGCCACCGCGAAATTGGCCCCCGATACGCCAACCCGGGCCTCGAGGAACTTGCGACGCAGGTGCAGCCGGGCGGCCTCGCAGAGCTCGGCGGGGTCGTCGGAGAGGTCGTCGCGCCCGAGCTTCCGGGCGAACAGGTCGCGGATCTCGGCGCGCCCCCTGTGGATGGCCGGCACGAGGATGTGGGAGGGGAAGTCGCCGTCGAGCTGGACGATCAGCTCCGCGAGGTCGGTCTCGACGGCGGTGATCCCCTCGTCGGAGAGGGCGTCGTTCAACCCGATCTCGTCGGTGGTGATCGACTTGACCTTGACCACCTTGTCCGCGCCGGCGTCGCGGGTCAGGGCGGCCACGATGCGGCAGGCCTCGGCGCCGTCGCTCGCCCAGTGCACGCGGCCGCCGTGGCTCTCCACCGCGCCCTCGAGGGCCTCCAGGTGCTGGTCGAGCCGACCGAGGGCGCGGTCCTTGATCGCCGCACCGGCCGCGCGCAGCTCCTCCCAGTCGGGGAGTTCGGCGACCACCGACGCGCGCTTCTGGCGGATCGTGCTCGTGGCGGTGCGGAGGTTGCGGCGCAGCAGCGGGTCGGCCAGACCGGCGCGCGCCGCCTCCTCGAACGGCCTTGAGGGCGTGGCCCCGGGGGCGACCACCCGGCTCATCGCCGATCCTCCGCGGTGGCGGCGAGGATCTCGGCGACGTGCACGGCCCGCACGCCGGTGCGCTGGCGCGAGAGCGCGCCGCCTATGTTGAGCAGGCACGAGGGGTCGGCGGCCGTGACCACCTCGGCCCGGGTCGAGAGCACCGCGCGCACCTTGTCCGAGAGCATCGCCATCGAGGTGTCGGCCTCCTTGACCGCGAAGGTGCCGCCGAACCCGCAGCACTCCTCGGCGTCGGGCAGCTCCACCAGGTCGATCCCCCGAACCGCCCGCAGCAGGCGCGTGGGGGCGTCGCCGAGCCGGAGCAGGCGCAGCGAGTGGCAGGTGGGGTGGTAGGTGACGCGGTGGGGGTAGTAGGCCCCCACGTCCTCGAGGCCGAGCCGCCGGCTCACGAACTCGCAGAGCTCAAGCACGCGGGGAGCGAGCGCCTCGGCCTCGCGGGCCAGCGCGGGGTCGCCGGCCTCGGCCGCCAGGCGCGCGTAGTGCTGGCGCACCATGCCGGCGCACGACGCCGACGGGCAGACCACCACCTCCGCGCCGGCGAGGACCCGCACCTCTCGGCGGGCGAGGCCGAGCGCCTCATCGCGGTAGCCGGTGTTGAAGTGCATCTGCCCGCAGCAGGTCTGCTCCTCCCGGAACTCGACTTCGTGCCCGAGGCGCTCGAGCAGTCGCACCGTCGCGCGCCCGGCCTCGGGGAACAGGGTGTCGGCCAGGCACGTGATCAGCAGGGAGACGCGCACGGTCGCCTGCGGGGGGTTTCCCCGGCGCGTGTGTAGGGAAACGGGCTAAGCGAGGGAGGTCGATCACATGTACAAGCAGGATCTGAACCCGGTCGCGAACGCGTTCGGCATTTCGTCGCTCGTAGCCGCCCTCGCGATCATCACGCTGTTCATTCTCCTGGGCGGCGTCCGGATGAAAGCCTGGTGGGCGTCGCTCATCTCTCTGGGGGTGGCGATCCTGGTGGCGATCATCGTCTACGGGATGCCGGTCGGCCAGACGTTCCTCTCGGCCTCCGAGGGGGCGGCCTTCGGGCTCTTCCCGATCATGTGGATCGTCATCAACGCCCTCTGGATCTACAACATGACCCGGGCCAGCGGGCACTTCGCGATATTGCGGCGGTCGTTCGCCCGCGTGTCCGACGACCAGCGGATCCAGGCGGTGATCATCGCCTTTGCGTTCGGCGCGCTGCTCGAGGCCCTCGCCGGCTTCGGGACCCCGGTCGCGATCTGCTCGGTGATGCTGATCGCGCTGGGCTTTCGTCCGATGAAGGCGGCCGCGGTGTCGCTCGTGGCCAACACCGCTCCGGTCGCGTTCGGGGCGATCGCCATTCCGATCACCACCCTGGCCGAAACCTCCGGCCTCCCGAAGGACGACCTCGGCTCGATGGTGGGACGCCAGACTCCGTTCCTGGCGCTCATCGTTCCGCTGATCCTCGTCGGGATGGTCGACGGACGGCGCGGAATACGCCAGACCTGGCCCGCCGCGCTCGTCGGCGGGCTCGCCTTCGCGGTCGGCCAGTTCGTCACCTCGAACTACATCTCGGTCGACCTCACGGACATCATCGCCTCGCTGCTGTCGGCCGGCGCGGTAGTCGTGTTTCTGCGGGTGTGGCAGCCGAGCGAGCCGGTGGTCGCCGAGCCCGAGCCGGGCCCCCGGCCGGCCGTGGCCGGAGCGGAGGCGCACAACCCGGCGCTCGAGCGCGAGATGGCCCGGCGCGAGGGCCCCCAGGCCGACCCGCCGATGGAGGTCTTCCGCGCCTACGCCCCGTACCTGCTCATCATCGTGATCTTCGCCATCGCGCAGATCGGGCCGATCAAGGACTGGCTCGACAAGTCACCGCAGACGGTGTCGTTCAACTGGCCCGGGCTCCACGTGGTGAACACCAAGGGCGAGGCGCTGATGAGCCTCACCTTCAAGCTCAACTGGCTGCCCGCGGCCGGCACCCTCCTGCTGATCGCCGGGGTGCTCACCATGGTGGTGCTCCGCATGGGAGTCGGCCGCGCCCTCAAGGTCTACGCGGAGACCTTGGACCACCTCAAGTGGGCGATCCTGACCGTGGCCTCCGTGCTCGCCCTCGCCTACGTGATGAACCAGTCGGGCCAGACGATCACGATCGGCACCTGGGCCGCCGGGGCCGGCGGGTTCTTCGCCTTCCTGGCCGCGGCGATCGGCTGGCTCGGGGTGGCGGTCACCGGCTCCGACACGTCCTCGAACGCGCTGTTCGGCGCGCTCCAGGTCACGGCGGCCAAGGGGGCAGGGCTCTCCCAGACGCTGCTGGCGGCCGGGAACAGCTCGGGAGGGGTGCTCGGCAAGATGATCTCGCCCCAGAATCTCGCCATCGGCGCGGCGGCGGTGGGCCTCGCGGGTAAGGAGGGAGACCTCTTCCGCACCGTGCTCAAGTGGAGCCTGCTGCTGATCCTGCTCATGTGCGTGCTCGTGTACCTTCAGTCGAAGGGAGTCCTCGGCTGGATGGTCGTCAAGAAGTGAGCACGACCGAGCGAACGGGCGCCGGACCGGCGTTCGGCGAGGGGCCGCCCCCTCCCGGTCCGGGGCGCGCGGCCCGGGACGGGGCTGCTCTCGTCGCCCGGCTGCGCGCCATCGTCGGGGACGAGCACGTCTACACCCAGCCCGACCAGCTGCGCACCTACGAGTCGGATGGGCTGCTCCAGTACGCGGTGACCCCTGGGGCGGTCGTGCTCCCGGGCAGCGGCGAGGAGGTCCGCGAGGTTGTCCTGGCCTGCCACGAGGCGGGGGTGCCGTGGGTCGCCCGGGGGGCGGGGTCGGGGCTCTCCGGTGGCGCGCTTCCGGTGTCCGAGGGGGTGCTGATCGGGCTCTCGCGCCTGCGCCGGATCCTCGAGGTCGACCTCGACAACCAGCGCGTGGTGGTCGAGCCCGGGGTCACCAACGTCGCGGTCTCCCAGGCGGTCGGCCCGAGCCACTTCTATCCCCCCGACCCCTCGAGTCAGGTCGTGTGCACGATCGGGGGCAACGTCGCCGAGAACTCGGGCGGCGCCCACTGCTTCAAGTACGGCTTCACGACCAACTACGTCACCGGCCTCGAGGTCGTGCTGCCCGACGCCTCGGTCGTCCAGCTCGGCGGCAAGGAGCTCGACCGCCCCGGCTACGACCTGGCCGGCGCGTTCGTCGGCTCGGAGGGGACGCTCGGGATCGCCACCCGCATCACCCTGAGGGTGGTCCCGAAGCCCGAGGAGGTGCG
>DASQXU010000123.1:0-8976 GCA_035639555.1 Thermoleophilaceae bacterium | reverse complement strand
CTGCGGTCGATCTCTACCCGCCGGGCTATGGGGCCTCCGCCCGCTCGCCTAGAGCCCGTACGAGCGCCCGATCACGTCGAGCATGATCTCGTCGGTGCCCGCGCCGATCCGGTTGAGGCGCGTGTCGCGCCACACGCGTTCCACGCCGTACTCCTTCATGTAGCCGGCGCCGCCGTGGATCTGGATGCACTCGTCGGCCACCTCACAGGCGACTCGTGCGGCGTAGAGCTTGGTCATCGAGATCTCGCGCACGGGGTAGTCCCCGTACGCGAACCGCCAGGCCGTGGTGTACGTCATCTGGCGCGCGGCCTCGATCTTCGTCGCCATCTCGGCGAACTTGTGCCTGATCGCCTGGAAGCGGCCGATCGGCCGACCGAAGGCGGTGCGCTCGGTCGCGTACTCGAGCGTGCGGTCGAAGCACCGCTGGGCGCCGGCAACGGCGCCGGCCGCCCCGATGAGCCGCTCGCCCTGGAGCTCCCACATGATCTCGTAGAACCCCTTCCCCTCCTCGCCGAGCAGCGCGTCGGCCGGCACGTGCACGTCCTGGAAGGCGAGCAGGGCGGTGTCGGAGGCGTGCATCCCGAGCTTCTCGAGCTTCTTCTCGCGGGTCACCCCGGGCAGGTCCATATCGACAAGGAAGAGGCTGAAGCCGTCATAGCCCGCCTCCGGGTCGGTCTTGGTGACGAGCAGGATGAAGTCGGCGCGGTGGCCGTTCGTGATGAAGGTCTTCGAGCCGTTGATCACGTACTCGTCGCCGTCCCGCACGGCGCGGGTCTTGATGCCGGCCACGTCGGACCCAGCGTCGGGCTCGCTGATCCCGAGGCAGGAGATCCTCTCGCCCCTGATCGAGGGCACGAGGTAGCGCAGCTTCTGCTCCTCGGTGCCGAACCTGAGGATCGGCGGCGTGGCCATGTCGGTGTGGACGGCGACTCCCATCGCCAGACCACCCGAGTTCGAGTGGACCATCTCCTCGGCGAGGACCAGGTTGCAGTAGTAGTCGCCCCCCTGGCCGCCGTAGTCCTCGGGGTAGGAGAGGCCTAGAAGCCCGAGCTCGCCCATCCGGCGGAAGACCCAGTCCGGGAAGGTGGTCTCCTCCCACTCCTCGGCGTGCGGCGCAAGCTCACGGGTCACGAACGAGCGGATCGACTGCCGAAGCTGCTCGTGCTCGTCGCTGAAGATGAAGTGCCTCCGCGAGGCAGAGGGGTCGGGCTTCAGAAGGGCGTCGACGGTTGCCATGCGGAGACCGTATCTGAGGCCTCCGCCAAAGTAAACAGTAGGACTTCCTACTTTCCACGCCGAGCCGTTGGGGCGGTCGCGTCGCCCGTTCTGCGCGGGGTCCTCAAGACCGCCAGGGCCGCTCAGGCGCCGATGGCGGCTGCCTTCGGCGCGCTCGGGGCGCGCGAGCGACCGGGGCCACGAACGCCGCGACGTCACCGGTGGCGAGCCGCGTACTCTGCCCTTGGTGGACGTAGTCGTCGCCGGAGGGCATGGAAAGGTGGGACTGCGGTTGCTTCGGCTGCTCGCCGAGCGCGGCGACCGCGGCCGCGGGCTGATCCGCAATCCCGGCTACGCCGCCGACCTCGAAGGTGCCGGGGCGGAGCCGGTGCTCTGCGACCTCGAGCGCGAGGACGACTTGTCGCCGTTCGTCGAGGGCGCGGACGCCGTCGTCTTCGCCGCCGGGGCGGGTCCGGGCAGCGGGCCGGAGCGGAAGAAGACGGTGGACCTGGGCGGCGCCGTCAAGCTCATCGAGGCGGCCGGCGCGAGCGGCGTCCGCCGCTACGTGATCGTGAGCTCGATCGGCGCTGGCCGGCCCGAGCGTGGCTCGAAGGCTATGCGGCCCTACCTGGAGGCCAAGTCGGAGGCCGACGCCCGGCTGCGGGAGAGCGGGCTCGACTACACGATCGTCCGGCCCGGCCGCCTGACCGAAGCCCCGGGCACGGGCCGCGTCGCTGCCGCGGCGAGCGTCGACCGCGGAGAGATCCCCCGCGACGACGTCGCCGCGACCCTCGCCGCCGTCCTTCGCGCCGACAACACGATCGGCCAGACGTTCGAGCTCGTGGGCGGCGAGACGCCGATCGACGAGGCGATCCGGGAGCTCGGCTAGTGGGCGTCCGGATCGGCGCCGGCGCAGCCGCGAGCGGGGACGCGTACGTGATCCTGCAGCGGGCACGCGCGGTGCCGGAGGGACGGGTCACCACCTACGGCGATCTCTGCCCACACGCTCCGCGGCGCGCCGGGGCGGTTCTCGCGTCGTGCTACGACCCCACGGTCCCGTGGCAGCGGATCGTCCGCGCCGACGGCAGCCTTGCTAAGGGCGACCGCCAGCGCCGGCTCCTGGAGGCCGAGGGAGTGCCGTTCCGCGGCAACCGTGTGGACATGCGCCGGGCGTGGGTGCCGCCGCTTGACCCGCTCGCGGCCGATCCGTCAGAGTAGACAGTAGGACTTCCCACTTCCGACGAACCCCGCCGAGGTCCGCTTGCCCTACGAGAAGATCCGCTACGAGGTCGCCGAGGACGGGGTGGCGACCGTCACGCTCAACTCGCCCGAGAACCGCAACGCCCTCTCGAGGGAGATGATCGGCGAACTGCTCCACTCCTTCGCGGCGGCCCGGGACGACGACACCGTCCGCTGCGTAGTCCTCACCTCGTCGCACGAGCGCGTCTTCTCCTCGGGCGCCAACCTGGCCGGCTTCGCCGAGGAGCTGCCGCTGGTCCACAAGCACTTCGGCTCGGGCGAGCTGATGCGACTGTTCCGCCTGATCTGCGAGCTCGGCAAGCCGACGATCTGCGCCGCCAACGGGCATGTGCTCGCCGGCGCCCTCGGGCTGGCGCTCGCCTGCGACCTGGTGATCGCCAAGAAGGGCGCGGAGTTCGGGACGCCGGAGATCAACGTCGGCACCTTCCCCTTCATGATCATGGCGCTGATCTACCGAAACGTCCCGCGCAAGAAGACCAACGAGCTCATGCTCCTCGGCGAGCGGATCGACGCCGAGGAGGCGCGCGCAGCGGGAATCGTGAACAAGGTCGTGGCGCCCGAGGAGTTCGACGCGGCGGTGCGGGCGTGGGCGAGCGGGCTCGCCGCCAAGTCGCCGGCCCTGATGCGCCTGGGCAAGGAGGCGATGTACCGCCAGCAGGACATGGGCTTCCTCGACGCCCTCGACTACCTGCGGGCGCAGCTCTCGCTCGCGCTCTCGACGGAGGACATCCAGGAGGGGGTGAAGGCCTTCTTCGAGAAGCGCGAGCCCCAGTGGACCGGCCGGTGAGCGTCTCCCTGGTCGCGATCCGCTGCCGCATCGCCGATCGGAGCGTCGGGACGGCGCGCGGCGTAGAGGCGCTCGCCCCGCTCCTCGGGAAGCGGCTCGGCCGCGAGCCACGCATGATCGGCACGCCCGGGGCGCCCCGCATCGCCCGCTACGACGAGGACCTGAGGCGCTCGCGCGGCTGCCTGCTCGAGGCGGGCGGGCAGGTCGACGACGCGCTCGCGGGAGGCAACTTCCCACTGCTCGTGGCTGGCGACTGCTCGATCGCGCTGACCACGCTCCCTACCGCCCTTCGCTATCGCCCGGACGCCCGCGTGCTGTGGCTGGACGCCCACGGCGACTTCAACACGCCGGAGACCACGTCGAGCGGGTTCCTCGGCGGGATGGCGCTGGCTGGCGCGTGCGGGCTCTGGGATGCCGGCGTGAGTGGCTCGATCCCGGCCGAGCGGGTGGTGCTGGCCGGCGTGCGCGACCTGGACCCGGCCGAGCGCCGGCTGCTCGAGCGCTCGGAGGCCGCGGTCATCGGCGCGAGCAGCATGGAGACCCTGGTGGCGGCGAAGAACGCGGTCGACGGCGCCCCGGTCTACGTCCACCTCGACCTCGACGTGCTCGACCCCGAGGACTTCCCGGCCGAGTTCCCGGCGCCGGGCGGGCTCGCCCCCGACAAGCTCTACGACCTGCTCGAGTCCGTCGCCGAGGAGTGCGACCTCGTGGGCCTCGAGGTCGCCGCCTTCCACGCCCCGGACGACGACCGAGAGCGGCAGGAAGTCGCGACCGTCGCGCTCCATGTGCTCGAGCCCCTGCTCGACGCCATCCCCGAGGAAGCCCATGTCGGAGGCTGAGAAGGCGGCCGCTACCGAGCCCCCGCCGGTCGCCCGTGGCTCGGGCGCCCCGGCCCCGGCCGGCCCCGATGAGATGGTGGCCAGGCCACCCCTACGGGCGCTCGTGGAGGACCTGCGCGAGCGGCGTGCGCGGGCCAAGCTCGGCGGCGGGCCGGCCCGGATCGAGCGCCAGCACGAACAGGGCAAGCTGACGGCCCGCGAGCGGCTCGCGCTGCTGATCGACGACGGCACGTTCACCGAGCTCGGCATCCACGGCAGGCCGCACTTCTCACAGCGGGCGATGGAGGGCAAGGAGGCCCCGGCCGACGGCGTGATCACCGGCTACGGCAGGATCGACGGCCGCCTGGCCGCGGTCGCCGCCTACGACTTCACGGTGATGGCCGGGTCGATGGGCATGACCGGCGAGCTCAAGGTCTCGCGCCTGCGCGAGCTCGCGCGCTCGAAGCGCATGCCGCTGATCTGGCTGCTCGACTCCGCGGGCGCCCGCATCCAGGAAGCAGCGGGCTCGCTGTTCGCCGGGACCGGTCACCTGTTCCGCGAGGAGGTCGTGATGAGCGGCGTGGTCCCGCAGGTGGCCGCCCTAATGGGCCCCTGTGCCGCCGGGACGGCGTACATCCCCGGGCTCGCGGACTTCGTGCCGATGGTCAAGGGGCGCGGCTCGATGGCCCTGGCCGGCCCCCACCTGACCAAGGCGGTCACCGGCGAGGACGTGACCCAGGAGGAGCTAGGCGGCTCGCGGATCCACACCCGGATCTCCGGCGTCGGCGACCTCGAGGTCGGCTCCGACGAGGAGTGCATCCAGGCGATCAAGGACTACCTCTCGTTCTTCCCGCAGAGCTGCGAGGAGCGGCCGCCGATCCGGCCGACCCCCGACCCGGCCGACCGGATGGACGAGGAGCTGCTCGACCTGCTGCCCGACTCGCCGCGCAAGCCCTACGACATGTACGAGCTGATCGGCCGGATCGTCGACGACGGGCGCTGGTTCGACCTCAAGCCGCGCTTCGCCCGGACGCTCATCACCTGCCTCGCCCGCATGGGCGGCCGCCCGCTGGGCATCGTGGCCAACCAGCCCAGGCACCTGGCCGGAATCCTCGAGAACGACTCGGCCGACAAGGCGGCTCGCTTCATCAACCTCTGTGACGCCTTCAACATCCCGCTGCTCTTCCTGATGGACGTCCCCGGCTTCATGGTCGGCACCAAGGTCGAGCAGGCGGGGATCATCCGCCACGGGGCGAAGATGCTCTACGCGGTCTCCCGTGCGACCGTGCCCAAGGTCACCGTCGTGGTGCGCAAGGCGTACGGCGCGGGCTACTACGTGATGTGCGGCAAGGCCTACGAGCCCGACCTGATCGTGGCCTGGCCGTCGGCCGAGATCTCGGTGATGGGCCCCGAAGGGGCGGTCAACATCATCTTCCGCAAGCAGATCGAGGCATCCGAGGACCCCGACGCCACCCGCGCACGGATGATCGAGGGGATCCGCAAGTCGATCGATCCCTACGTCGCCGCGGGCAACGCGATGATCGACGACATCATCGATCCGCGGGAGACCAGGCCGACGGTGATCCGGGCCCTGGAGATGGCCGACTCTAAGCGCGTCGAGAGACCTTGGAAGCGGCATGGGGTGATGCCGGTCTGAGTTGGCGGTTCGCGGTTGGCAGTTGGCAGTTCGCGGTTGGCGGTTGGCGGTTGGCGGGCCGCTAGCCCGGGGTTGGCCGCTTGACCATCCCGTTCAGTACCCGCGCTAGCTCGCTCAGCCGGTCGCTGCGTCCAGGCGTGAGTAGCCCGCGCGCTTCGGCTCTGAGCATCCAGCGCTCGGCTTCGTACAACGATCCGCGCGCCACGACGAGCAGTCGCCGCTTGTCCGCCTCGTCCCATCGGCCCGAGGACTCCGCGATGTTGGCGCCGACCGAGTCGAGCGCCCGCACGTGGATGTCATCGGCGACCTCAACCGAAAGTCGGTACGCACCGAGATGCCTAAAGCGGCTGCCCACGATCGAAGAAGCCATGCGGCGCCGAACCTCGCCCCGGCCAACTGCCAACTGCGAACTGCCAACTGCCAACTGCGCACTGCCAACTGGTGGGCGATGAGCCACTTCCAGGACCCGGCGATCATCACCTGCGCCATCAGCGGCGCCGTGGCCAACCGCGAACAGTGCCCGGCCATCCCGTACACCCCAGCGGAGTACGCGGCCGAGGCCAGGCGCGCGGTGGACGAGGGCGCGGCGATGATCCACATCCACGCCCGGCGCCCCGATGGGTCGCCGAGCTACGAGGTCGAGGACTTCCGGGCGATCACCGATGCCATCCTCGATGCGGTCGACGACGTGGTGATCAACTACTCGACCGGCGCGATCGGGGTGCCGATCGAGAACCGGATCGCCTATCTGCGCGAGCTTCGCCCGGACGTGGCGGCGCTCAACATGGGCTCGATGAACTACGCGAAGTACTCGCGCCGGCGCAAGGACTTCGTGTTCAAGGCGGTCTTCGAGAACAGCTTCGACACGATCATCGAGTTCGTCGGGGTCATGCGCGAGCTCGGCATCCGGCCCGAGCACGAGTGCTTCGACTCCGGGCACGTGGCGAACCTCGACCCGTTGATCGACATGGGGCTGCTCGAGCAGCCGCTCCAGATCTCCTGCGTCATGGGGGTGAACGGCGGCATCCGCCCTACCCCGAGGAACCTCGCGCACATGGCCGATGAGATCCCGGGCGGCGCCGAGTCGCGGAACAACTGGGGCGTGATCGGGGTGAGTCGCGACCAGTGGCGCCTGGTGGCCGCGGCGGCGGCGCTCGGGGGCAACGTACGGGTGGGCCTCGAGGACAACTTCTACCTGCCGGACGGCCGGATGGCGGGCTCGAACGGCGAGCTGATCGCCAAGGCGCGCGCGATCGTCGAGCTCACCGGCCGGCGCCCGGCCACGGTCGCCGAAGCGCGCGAGCTGCTCGGTGCCCCGAAGCGGGTGGTAGCGACATGAGCCGAGCGCTCGAGGGCGTCCGGGTGCTCGACCTCTCCCGGCTGCTGCCCGGCGGCTTCTGCTCGCTGCTGCTCGCGGACTTCGGGGCCGACGTGCTGAAGGTGGAGGACACCGGCATGGGCGACTACGTGCGCTGGGCGCCGCCCGTGTACGCGGGCGCGGAGGAGTCCGCGGGCTCGGCGCTGTTCCTCGCCCTCAACCGGGGCAAGCGCTCGATCCGCCTGAACCTCAAGCAGGAGCGAGGCCGCGAGGTGCTCCTGCGGCTCGTGCGCGGGCACGACGTGCTGCTCGAGTCGTTCCGGCCGGGGGTGCTCGACCGCCTGGGGGTCGGTTACGAGCGCCTGCGGCGCGAGAACCCGGGCCTTGTCTACTGCGCGATCACGGGGTACGGCCGGGACGGGCCCTACACCGCCCGCTCCGGGCACGACTTGAACTACCTCGCCCTGAACGGGCTGCTCGCCCTGACCGGCGAAGCCGGCGGCCCTCCGGTCCAGCCGGCCGGGCAGATCGCCGACATCGGCGGCGGCGCCCTCATGGCCGCGTTCGGCATCCTCGCCGGCCTCCGGGAGCGCGACCGCTCCGGCGAGGGTCAGCTCGTGGACGTGTCGATGTTCGACGGATCGCTGTCCTGGCTCGCCATGGTGGCCGCCCGCTACCTCTGCGACGGCGAGGTCCCGCGGAGGGGCGACCCCGAGCTCGCCGGGCGGCTCATCTGCTACCGGCCGTACGCGTGCAAGGACGGCTGGATCGCGCTCGGCGCCCTCGAGCCCAAGTTCTGGGCGGAGTTCTGCCGGGGAGTGGGTCGCGAGGATCTGATCGAGAAGCAGTTCGAGGCTCCGGGCTCGGACGCCCACGCCGAGGTCGAGCGGATCTTCCTCGAGCGCACTCGCGGGGAGTGGGCGGAGTTCGCCTCCGAGCACGACTGCTGCCTCGAGCCCGTGCTCGAGCTCGATGAGGTGCTCGACTCCGAGCTCGTCCGGGCACGCGAGATGGTGCTCGAGCTCGATCAGCCCGGCACCGGTGGGGTGCGCCAGCTCGCTCCGCCGGTAAAGCTCTCGCGGACCCCGGGCGCCCCGGCCGGACCCGGCCCGGGGCTCGGGGCGCACACCGACGAGGTGCTGGCCGAGCTCGGGTTCAGCGAGGAGGAGGTCGCCGAACTGAAGGAGGCGGGGACGGTCGCCGGTCCCGCCGTGGGCGCCCAGGGGAGCTTCCTGGGGTGAGCTCGGGGCCCGACAACGGGATGCTCCGGATGCGCGAGCTGGCGGAGGCGAGCGGGGTGAGCGCGGGCACGATCAAGCACTATCTACGCGAGGGGCTTCTCCCCGAGCCGGTCCGGACCTCGCGGAACATGGCGTATTACCCGCCCGAGTTCGTCGAGCGGATCCGGTTGATCAAGCAGCTCCAGGAAGAGCGGTTCATGCCGCTCAAGCACATCAAGGCGGTGCTCGAGGAGGACCCGGATCGGGCCCGCGCCCTGGTCGAGCTCGAGGACCGGATCCTCGAGCGCGCGCTCCAGGCTGAGCAGAAACGGATTTCCGCGACCGAGCTGCGCCGCCGCCTCAAGGTACCCCAGGAGGTGCTCGACCGCCTGGCCGAGCTCGGCATCCTCACCCCGAACAACCGCGGCTACTCGCCGCGCGATGTGGAGATCGTCGAGGCGATCAGCCGCTTCCGGGCCGGCGGCTACGACGAGCGGATCGGCTTCACGGTCTACGACACCCTCCGCTACAAGCGGGCGCTCGAGGCGCTGGCCCGCGAAGAGGTCCAGGTGCTGATGGACCGCTTGGCCGGTGAGCTTCGGCCAGAGCGGGCGGTGGCGCTGATCGAGGCGGGCGTCGAGCCCCTGCGCGACCTGATCGCCGCGCTCCACCAGAAGCTTCTCGTGGCCGAGATCGAGCGC
>DASQXU010000122.1:0-5500 GCA_035639555.1 Thermoleophilaceae bacterium | reverse complement strand
GAGTGCGGCTTCGCGGGAGACCGGGGCGGAGCCGGCATGGCCGGCGATCATACCTGGGCAACCGCGGGCGTCCAGGCTCAAATCCGCAAAATAACGCGAATTTTGCTCAACCTCGACCTCAGCTTTAGTCGGGTTCCGGCTAGTTGAGCGTTTTTCGCGCGCTTTGCAGGCCTTTTCTACTCAGCTTGCGAGGCACCCCCGTCCCTGGAGGGGAAAAGACCCGCTCGTTGCGGCAAAATCGCGGGGAGCCGACGGTCACGGCGTTTGCACGGCTGCCCGCCACCCCCGGTCCTTACCGGCGCGCCGCCTCGGCGCCCTCGAGCGCCCCGAGCTCCCGGGCGATCCGCCGCCCGGCGGCCGGATCGCGAAAGCTCTCCGTGCCGACCGCGATCGCGGCCGCCCCGGCGGCGAGGAAGTCGAAGGCGTCGCGTCCCGAGGCGATGCCCCCCATGCCGATTACCGGCAGCCGCACCCGGGCCGCGACCGCCGCGACCTGCTCGAGCGCCACGGCGCGCACCGCTGGGCCCGACAGGCCGCCGGTGCGCCCGCCAAGCCAGGGGCGGCCGGTCCGGGGGTCGATCGCCATCCCCTTCAACGTGTTGATCAGCGAGATCGCGTCGGCGCCGGCGGCCTCGGCCGCCGCCGCCACCGCGGCGGGCTCGAGCGCATTCGGCGTGAGCTTCACGATCAGCGGCTTCTCGCAGACGGGCCGCACCCGTTCGACCGCGCGGGCGGTCTCCCCCGGCTCGGCCCCCATCACCAGACCGCTCTCGACGTTCGGGCAGGAGACGTTCAGCTCGAGCATGGCGACCTCCTCGCGCTCGCCCACCCGGGCGGCCAGGGCGGCCAGCTCGTCCCGGCTGAACC
Source organism: Thermoleophilaceae bacterium (assembly GCA_035639555.1). Lineage (GTDB taxonomy): Bacteria > Actinomycetota > Thermoleophilia > Solirubrobacterales > Thermoleophilaceae > DASQXU01. Next base: position 4,633 of record DASQXU010000122.1, on the reverse strand, counting down.
CCATCACCGAGACGACCAGCGGCACCGGCAGCGCGGCGAGCTCGGGGAGGTCGCGGGCGAGGAAGCCCTCGAGTCCACGGTTCGGAAGGCCGATCGAGTTGATCAGCCCGGCCGGGGTCTCCCAGAGCCGGGGCGGCGGGTTTCCCTGCCGCGGCTCCAGGGTGATCGTCTTGGATACGAACGCGTCGAACGGGAAGGCGTCGAGCAGGGCGTCGCCGAACGTGCGGCGGGCGGCGATCGCGTCGAACGTGCCGGACCCGTTGAGGACCCGCCCCCGGAGCCGAACCCCGCAGAGCTCGAAGCCCGGTTGGACCGCCGTGGCGGGCACTACGGAGCCCCCGCGAACAGCGCCGAGTCGAGCAGCTCGGCGTCGAGCACCGGGCCGTCGACGCACAGGCGCAGATAGCCCAAACGCGTGGGGACGACGCAGCCGAAGCAGGCGCCGAAGCCACACGCCATCCCCGACTCGAGCGCGAGCTGCGCCGGGGCGCCGCGCTCGACGCAGAGGGCGCGGACGGCCTCGAGCATCGCCGGCGGACCGCAGGCGAGCACCGCGGCCCGGGGATCATGGTGGAGCCGCTCGCGTAGGAGCTCGGTGACGAGGGCATGCCGGCCGACCGAGCCGTCGTCCGTGGCCACCTCCACGGGGGCGGGAAAGAGCTTTGCCGCCCGGGCGTGGGCCGCGCTTCGGAACCCGAGCAGCACATGCGGGCGCTCTCCCGTCTCGAGCAGGGCCTCGGCCAGGCAGAGCAGCGGCGCAACGCCGATCCCGCCCCCCACCAGCAGCGGCCGCGCGCCCGCGTCGGGCTGCCGGAACCCCACTCCGAGCGGTCCGATGAGGGCCAGACCGTCCCCCGCGCGCAGGGCGGCGAGGCGCTCCGTCCCCGGCCCGACCTCCTCAAGCAGGAACTCGAGCTCAACGCCCTCGGCGAGGGGTCGGGCGCGCGCGTAGGAGAAGGCCCGGGCCAGGTACGGGCGCTCCCCCTCACCGCCTCCCCACCGCTCGGCCGCGGCGAGCATGTAGAACTGGCCCGGCCGGGGCTGCGGCGGCCCCAGGCGGTCGACGGCCGAGACCAGCCGGTAGGCGCCGAGCTCGCGCGAGCCGGAGACCTCGGCCACCCGGCGCGCGGGCGGGGCCAGCGTTCGGGGCTCGGCGGCGGCGGCGCTCATCGGACCTCCCCGCCCACCGGGGCGCCGCGCCCGTGGAGCTCCTGAAGCGCAGCCACCGGCGCGTCCGCCGTGCGCCTGGCCCTGATCGCGCGCTGGGCGGCGCTCGCCCCGCTCATCGTGGTGATGCAGGGGATGCCCCGGGTGACCGCCGCCCGGCGGATCTCGTACCCGTCGGCCCGCGGACCGGGGCCGGTCGGGGTGTTGATCACGAGGTCGACCTCGCCGGCCTCGATCCGCTCGACCACGTGCGGCGAGCCCTCGGAGAGCTTCTTGATCCGGTCGACCGGGACCCCCATCCGACGGATCGCCTGCGCGGTGCCGCCGGTGGCGAGCAGCTCGAAGCCGAGGTCGTGGAGCGAGGCGGCGAGCTGGGTGGCGGCCGGCTTGTCGCCATCGGTGACCGAGATGAACACGGTGCCCGAGGCGGGCAGCTCGGCGCCGGCCGCCGCCTGGGCCTTGCCGAAGGCGGCGGGGTAGTCGGCGGCGATTCCCATGACCTCGCCGGTCGACCTCATCTCGGGGCCGAGCAGGGCGTCGGCGCTCGGGAAGCGCCCGAAGGGCAGCACCGCCTCCTTGACCGACACGTGTCCGGGCGTGCGCGGCAGCTCGAGCTCGAGATCGGAGAGCCGCTCTCCGAGCATCAGGCGGCACGCCACCTTGGCCAGCGGCACCCCCACCGCCTTCGAGGCGAACGGCACCGTGCGCGAGGCGCGCGGGTTGGCCTCGAGCACGTAGAGCTCCTCGTCGCCGTGGATCGCGAACTGGATGTTGATCAGACCGACCACCCCGAGCCGGAGGGCGATCGCCTCCGTGGCCCGCTCGACCTCTTGAAGCATGTCCGGGCCGAGCGACATCGCAGGGATCACGCACGCCGAGTCGCCGGAGTGGATGCCGGCCTCCTCGACGTGCTGCATGATCGCGCCGATCCGGACTTCCTGGCCGTCGCAGACGGCGTCCACGTCGACCTCGATCGCGTTCTCGAGGAAGCGGTCGAGGTAGATCGTGCCGTCTCCGCCGCCCCGGGTGCTGCGCGCCAGGTAGTCGGCCAGCCCCCGCCCCGAGTAGCAGATCTCCATCGCCCGGCCGCCGAGCACGTACGAGGGGCGCACCAGCAGCGGGTAGCCGACCCGCTCGGCGGCGCGCAGCGCCTCCTCGGGGGAGGACGCGGTGGCGTAGGCCGGGCTGCGCAGGCCCAGCCCCTCGAGCACGGCGCTGAAGCTCGGCCGGTCCTCGGCGAGGTGGATCGACTCGACCGGCGTGCCGAGCAGCGGGACCCCGGCGTCGGCGAGCCCGCGGGCGAGCTTCAGCGGGGTCTGCCCGCCGAACTGGACGATCACCCCCTCGGGCCGCTCGAGCTCGACCACCGCGAGGACATCGTCGAGGGTGAGGGGCTCGAAGTAGAGCCGGTCGCTCGTGTCGTAGTCGGTGGAGACGGTCTCCGGGTTGCAGTTGACCATCACCGCGGCGCGGCCGGACTCGCGCACGGTCATCGCCGCGTGGACGCAGCAGTAGTCGAACTCGATCCCCTGACCGATCCGGTTCGGCCCCGCGCCGAGGATCACGACCGACGGCCGCCCGTCCGGACGGACCTCGTGCCGCGGGCCGTGCGGCCCCGGGCGCTCGAAGCCCGAGTAGTAGTAGGGGGTCTCGGCCTCGAACTCGGCGGCGCAGGTGTCGACCGACTTGAACGTGCGGAGGAGGCCGGCCTCGGGATCCGCGCCGCGGGCCACGCCCGCGATCTCGGCCACGAACCAGGGGTCGATCCCGGTGCGCCGGCAGAGCTCCCGCTCCCCGACCCCGCGCCGCACGGCCTCGAGCAGTAGCTCGTAGCGGTCGTGGGAGGGCACCTCGAGGCGGCGCAGGAGCTCGGAGGTCTCCCGGGGCGGGACCGGCTCGACATCGAGCTCGCGCGAGCGCATGGCCTTGACGAACGCCTGCTTGAACGTGCGCCCGATGGCCATCGCCTCCCCGACCGACTGCATCGAGGTGCCGAGGCCGCCCTCGACCCCGGGGAACTTCTCGAAGGCGAAGCGCGGCCACTTGACCACCACGTAGTCGACGGTCGGCTCGAAGCTAGCCGGCGTTCTCCGCGTTATGTCGTTGTCGATCTCGTCGAGCGCGTACCCGACGGCGAGCCGCGCGGCGATCTTGGCGATCGGGAAGCCCGTGGCCTTGGAGGCGAGGGCCGAGCTGCGGGACACGCGCGGGTTCATCTCGATGACCACGATCTCGTCCGTCTTCGGGTTCACTGCGAATTGAATGTTCGAGCCGCCGGTTTCCACCCCCACCGCGCGGATGCAGGCGATCGCCTGGTCGCGCAGCCTCTGGTACTGGCGGTCGGAGAGCGTCTGCTGCGGAGCCACGGTCACCGAGTCGCCGGTGTGGACGCCCATCGGGTCGACGTTCTCGATCGAGCACACGATCACCACGTTGTCGCTGCGGTCCCGCATCACCTCGAGCTCGAACTCGCCCCACCCGACCACCGACTCCTCGACCAGCACCTGGCCGATCGGGCTGCTGGCGAGGCCCTCGGCGACCCGCTGGCGGTACTCGGCCTCCGTGCGCGCGAGCCCCCCGCCCTCGCCGCCCATGGTGAAGCCGGGGCGGACGATCGCCGGCAGCCCGACCTCGGGCAGGGCCCGCTCGGCCTCGCGGATCGACCCGACCGCCGCGCTGCGCGGCACGCGCAGCCCCGCCGCCTCCACGGTCGCCCTGAAGAGGTCGCGGTCCTCCGCCCGGCGGATCGCCGCGTAGTCGGCCCCGATCAGCTCGACCCCGTGCTCGGCCAGGGTGCCGTCCTCGGACAGGGCGCGCGCCAGGTTCAGGGCGGTGCCTCCGCCCAGGGTCGGGAGCAGGGCGTCCGGCCGCTCGCGCTCGATGATGCTCGCCACCGAGGCCGGCAGCAGCGGCTCGACATAGGTGGTGGTGGCGAACTCGGGGTCGGTCATGATCGTGGCGGGGTTCGAGTTGACGAGCACGACCTCGTAGCCCTCCTCGAGCAGCACCTTGCATGCCTGGGCGCCCGAGTAGTCGAACTCGGCGGCCTGGCCGATGACGATGGGGCCGCTGCCGATCACCAGCACTTTGCGGATGTCGTCTCGACTAGGCACGTCGTGCAGTGCCCAGTGCCCAGTGCTCAGTGCTCAGCAATGGGCGCCACTCTGAGCACTGATCATTGAGCACTGAGCACTCCGTCGAGGAACCGGTCGAACAGATGGAGCGAATCGTGCGGGCCGGGCCCCGCCTCGGGGTGGTACTGCACGGTCGAACCGGGCACGTCCTTCAGCACGAGTCCCTCGACCGTGCGGTCGTAGAGGTTGACCTGCGAGAGCTCGGCGGTGCCGAAGTCGGTCTCCCAGCGGACGGGCTCGTCGGTGTCGATCGTCCGCTCGCCGCCGGGGCCGATCACCGCGAACCCGTGGTTCTGGCTCGTGATCTCGATCCGGCCGGTAGCTAGGTCCTT
>DASQXU010000121.1:0-4432 GCA_035639555.1 Thermoleophilaceae bacterium | reverse complement strand
CGCTTCGCGGCATCTACGCCCGTCGGGCATCCGCGGCTCCGTCCAGCTGCGGCGCCGTGGCGGTCAGAAGCTCGAGGCGCGGGCGGCCGTGGGCTCGCGAACCAGATCGCCGACCAGGTAGATCGAGCCGGTGACCAGCACGGCGCCGTCCGCGCCGGCGAGCTCGCGGGCACGGGCTAGGGCCGCCCGCGGAGCGGCGATCGTCTCGGTCGGCGGGCCCGCGAGCTTCTCGGCGAGGGCCTCGAGCGTGCCCGGCGAGAGGGCGCGCGGGTTCGTGCAACGGGTGAGCACCGTCTGATGGAGGAGCGGGAGCAGCGCACCGAGGATGCCGGCGGCGTCCTTGTCCTCGAGCACGCTCAACACGCCGACGACCGGGCGGCGCCGGCCGAGCACCTCGGGGAGCGCCGTCGCGAGCGCGCGAGCGCCGGAGGGGTTGTGGGCGCCGTCGTAGACGGTCAGCGGCCGCTCGGCGACCACGTCGAGGCGGCCGGGGACTCGGGTCTCGGCGGCGGCACGCTCGATCGCCGTCCCCGCGGGCGCGCGCTCGAGGAACGCCGCGGCGGCGGCCTCGGCGAGCCCGAAGTTCTCGCGCTGAAACGCCCCGGCCGCGCGCAGCCGGATGGCGGCCGGCCGTGCCGCGACGACTCGGGCGTGCCGCTCTGCCGCCACGCGCTCGGCCACCGCCTGGGCCTCCGGGTCGAGGCGCCCGGTCACGAGCGTCGAGTGGTCGCGGACCACCGCGAGCTTCTCCTCGGCGATGTCGCGAACGGTCGGGCCGAGCCACCGCGTGTGCTCGAGCCCCACCCCCGTGAGCACCTGGACCTTCGAGGGGATCACGTTGGTGGCGTCGTAGCGCCCGCCGAGGCCGGCCTCGATGACGGCAACCTCGACCCCGCGCCGGGCGAGCTCGTGGTAGGCCGCCGCGGTCAGGGCCTCGAACTGGGTCACGCGATCGTCCGGAGCGAGGGTCCGGTCCACCAGCTCTGCGGCGTGCGCCGCGCGCTGGACGGCCGCCGCGAAGTCGGCCTCTGAGATCGCGCGCTCGCCGACCTCGATCCGCTCCCGGAACGAGCCGAGGTGCGGCGAGGTGTAGCTGCCGGTGCGCAGCCCGTGGCGCTCGAGGATCGCGGCACAGAACCGGACGGTCGAGGACTTGCCGTTCGTCCCCACCACGTGGATCGACGCGAAGCGGCGCTGGGGCATCCCGAGCACGGTCATGAGCTTGTGCATGCGGTCGAGCCCGAACCGCATCCCGAACAGCTCGAGGGCGAGCAGGTACTTCTGGGCCTGGCCGAACGTCACGGCCGGGCCCAGGCTCGCACTCGGTCCAGGGCCGCGCGGTACTCCTCGAGCTTGGTGCGCTCCGCCTCCACCACCTCGGAAGGGGCGCGCTCCACGAACCGCTCGTTTCGGAGCTTGGCCTCCGACCGCGCGACCTCGGCCTCGAGCTGGTCGCGGCGGCCGCCGAGGCGCCTCGCCGCCTCGTCGGGGTCGAACGCCTCGGATCGCAGGATCTCCACCGCGCCCCCGGGAATCGGCAGCTCGAACAGGACGGCCCCCGGCTCGGCGCCGTCCGAGACGAACTCGAAGCGGGCGAGCCGCGCCATCTGGTCGGCCACCTCGCGGTAGGCGTCGGCGCGCAGGCGGGCCGGGATCAGGGCGGAGGCGTGGGCGCCGATCTCGTCCCGGAAGCGGCGGAGCTCGGTGACCGCCGCGATCGTCCGCTCGAGGACCGCCTCGGCCTCCGGGTCGAGGAGGGAGTCGTCCGGCTCGGGCCACGACGCGACCGCCAGCAGCTCTCGGGAGCCTGGGAGGTAGGACCAGATCTCCTCGGTGACGAAGGGCATCAGGGGGTGGAGCAGCTCGAGGCTCCGCCGAAGCGCCCAGAGGAGGTTCGGGGACACGCCCGCCCTCCGCTCCGAGTAGAGGCGGGGCTTGGCGAGCTCGAGATACCAGTCGCAGAACTTCGACCAGAAGACGTCGTAGAGGCGCAGCGCCGCCCTCGAGAACTCGAATCGCTCGAGCAGCGCGGTTACCTCGCGCGTCGTCCGCTCGAGCCGCGAGGCGATCCAGCGGTCCTCGACGGTCTCCGGCCGAGGACTCGAGGCCTCGTCGCCCGGCTCCACGCCGAGCAGCACGAGGCGCGAGGCGTTCCACAGCTTGTTAGCCAGGTCCCGACCCTGGGCGACGCGGTCCTCGTTGAAGCGCACGTCCTGCCCGGAGGACATGGCGAGCAGTCCGAAGCGGAGCGCGTCCGCTCCGTAGGCCGGGAAGTCGCCTCCCCTCCGGTAGACCGGCGGGCGCGGGCCGCCGTCTATCACCTCGATCGGGTCCACTCCGGTGCCCAGCGACTTCGACATGCGTCGCCCGTCGGGGGCCTGGATGACGGAGTGGACCGGAACGTCGGCGAACGGCAGCTGGCCGGTGAACTCGACCCCGAACATCACCATGCGGGCGACCCAGAGGAAGATGATGTCCCGCGCGGTGACGAGCACGTCGGTCGGGTAGAACGCCTGCAGCTCCGCTGTCTCCTGCGGCCAGCCGAGGGTGGCGAACGGCCATAGCGCGGAGGAGAACCAGGTGTCGAGCACGTCGGGATCGCGGTCGAACCCCTCCCCCTGCGGCGGCTGCTCTCCCACGTAGACCTCGTCGCCCCGGTACCAGGCGGGGATCTGGTGCCCCCACCAGAGCTGGCGCGAGATGCACCAGGGCCGAATCTCGCGGAGCCAGCGAAGGTAGACCTCGGTCCAGGGCCGCTCGGGATGGAAGCGCACCCGGCCCTGCTCCGCCGCCTCGATCGCCGGGCGGGCGAGCTCCGTCATGTCGCAGAACCACTGGAGCGAGATGAGGGGCTCGATCCTCATCCCGGAGCGGTGCGAGTGGGGCACGTCGTGCTCGAACGGGCGGGTGCCCGAGATCAGCCCTTCCTCTCGGAGCGCGGCGACCACCTCCCGCCGCGCCTCGGCGACGGGGAGGCCACGGAAGCGCTCGGGAGCGGCGTCCGTGATGCTGCCGTCCTCACCGATCGCCGTGACCTCGTCGAGCCCGTGCCGGCGGCCGATCTCGAAGTCGTTCGGATCGTGGCCCGGCGTGATCTTTATCGCCCCGGTGCCGAACTCGGGATCGACGTGCTCGTCGGCGATGATCGGCAACCGGCGGCCGACCAGCGGGAGCACCGCGGTCTCCCCCACGAGGCGTGAGTAGCGCTCGTCGTCCGGATTCACCGCCACGCCGGTGTCGGCCAGCATGGTCTCCGGGCGCACGGTGGCGACCGTCACCGAGCCCGACCCGGACGCCAGCGGGTAGTCGATCAGGTAGAGGGTGTCGGTGACCCGCCGCTGGACGACCTCGAGGTCGGAGATGGCCGAGCGAACCCCCGGGTCCCAGTTGACGAGGTAGTTATCGCGGAACACCAGCCCCTTCTCGTAGAGCCGGACGAACACCTGGATCACCGCCCGTGCGTAGCGGTCGTCCATCGTGAAGCGCTCGTCGGCGTAGTCCAGCGAGGCCCCGAGCCGCTTGTACTGCTCGGTTATCCGGGACCCGTACCGCTCGCGCCACTCCCAGACGCGGCGGACGAACGCCTCCCGTCCGAGGTGCTCCTTTCGCTTCCCCTCGGCGGCCAGCGCCTCCTCGACCTTGACCTGAGTGCCGATCCCGGCGTGGTCGGTCCCGTAGATCCACTTCGCGCGCCGCCCGCGCATCCGGGCCAGGCGCATGCAGACGTCCTGGATCGACGCGTTCAGCGCGTGCCCCATGTGCAGCTCCCCGGTGACGTTCGGGGGCGGGACGGCGATCGAGTAGTTCTCGGCCGCCGTCCCGTCGGGCTCGGAGTGGAAGATGCCGGCCTCCTCCCAGCGGGCGAACACGCGCGACTCGACCTCGCTCGGCTCGTAGCGAGTGCGCTTCTCGAGGTTCCGAAGGCGGTCGGCGGCCACCGCGGTCAAGTCTGGCAGGGAAGCCGAGGACGCCGGGGCTCGACCGCGCTCAGGCGGGCAGGCGGTCGACGAACCGCACGAACCGCGCGGTGTCCCGCAACGGCGCGCCGTGCCCGAACAGGACCAGCCTCGGCTCGAGCGGGCCGAGCCGCTTGGCCGAGCGGCGGTTCTGGGCCGGGTCGGGGGTCAGGTACGGCTTCGGCTCGGAGAGGCCGGGGACGCCGGTCATCACGTCCATGTTGGCCAGCACGTCGCCGAGGAGTAGCACCCGGTCGGCCTCCCGCCAGAACGCCAGGTGGCCGGCCGAGTGGCCCGGGACGTCGAGCGCTCGGAAGCCGGCGACCTCGTCGCCCTCGTGCAGGAGGAGGTCCACCCGGTGGCCGGGGCCGTGCATCGTGCGCCAGAAGAAGCGCGCCACCGGGTTGTCGGGCTGGCGCTCGCGGATCAACTCGGGGCGCTCCGCGGCGTCGGCGTCCCGCTCACCGACCCAGAAC
>DASQXU010000120.1:0-2803 GCA_035639555.1 Thermoleophilaceae bacterium | reverse complement strand
ATCTCGCCGGCCTCGAGGAAGGCGCCCGCGAGTCGGGGGCCGCCCTCGAGCAGGACGGACTGCACCTCGCGCGCCCCCAGCTCGTCGAGCGCCGCCCGCACCCGGGCGGGCGGGTTGCCGCCGTCCACGACGATCAGCTCCACCCCAGTCGCCTCGAGCGCCTCGAGGCGGTGGCGCGGCGCCGCCCGGGAGCAGACGACTGTCACCGGCGCTTCGGCGGCGCTCCGGACCAGCGCACTGTCGAGCGGCAGCCGGGCCTCGGAGTCGAAGACCACGCGCCGGGGCTGGCGCGGGACGGCCTCGATGCGGGCGGTGAGCAGCGGGTCGTCGTGGAGCGCGGTTCCGATGCCGACGGCCACGGCGTCGACCTCGGCGCGCCAGTGGTGGACGCGCCGCCGGCTGGCGTCGCCTGAGATCCAGCGCGAGTCGCCGCTCCTCGTGGCCACCTTGCCGTCGAGGGTCATTGCCCACTTGGCGAGGACGAGCGGGCGCCCGGTCCGGGCGTGCTTGCGGAACGGCTGGTTCAAGAGCAGGGCATCGCGCGCCACCTGGCCGTCAGCGAGCTCGACCGCGATGCCCTCGTCCCGAAGGATCCCGAGCCCGCGGCCCGCGGCCTTGGCGGTCGGATCGTCCGAGCCGACGACCACTCGAGCTATCCCCGCCTCGACGATCGCGTCGGTGCACGGCGGCGTGCGCCCGTGGTGGGCGCAGGGCTCGAGCGAGACGTACAAGGTCGCCCCCGCGGGGTCCTCCTCGCAGGAGGTCAGCGCGACCCGCTCGGCGTGGAGCTCCCCGGCGGCGGCATGGAAGCCCTCGCCGAGCACCCGCTCCCCCCTGGCCACCACCGCCCCGACAAGCGGGTTCGGGCTGGTGCGCCCGCGGCCCCGCGCCGCGAGCCGGAGCGTCCGCCGCAAGTGGGTCAGGTCGCGCTCGATGGCGGTCGTCTGGGGCATGAACACCGCGCCCGGAGATCGGGATTGACTCGCGAGTCAACTCTACCAGCGGCCCTCCGGCCGACCGCGCGCAGCGCGGGCCGGTCGGCGGCAGCGGGACGCCTCACTAGGCTGCCCGCCGATGAGGCGCCCACGGGCTGCCCGACGCCGGCGGATCCGTCCCAGCTGGCTGCTCCTCGCCGCGATCCTCGCGGCCGGCTTCGCCCTGCGCGTGTGGCACAACGACTATGGCCTGCCGTTCGTCTGGAGCATCGACGAGGGGATGCACTTCACGAACCGCGCGGTGCAGATGTTTCAGGGCGGGCCCGACCCCGTCTACTACCAGAACCCCGCCGCCTACACCTACCTGATCTACGGCCTTCTGAGGGTGATGTACGGGCCGCTTGGCTTCCACCTGCCCTGGGGAAACGTCCCGGCCCAGTTCAACAAGGACCCCACGCAGATCTGGGTCGCCGCGCGCACCCTCGCGGCCGCCCTGTGCATGGTCGGGGTCGCCGCGGTGTACATGGCGGCGCGCCGGCTCTGGGGAGTCCGGGAGGGGATCGTCGCCGCGGCGGTGCTCTCGTTCGCGTTCCTACCCGTGGCCTACTCCCGGGTGGCCGTGACCGACGTGGGGTCGCTGATCGGGGTCGCGCTGTCGATCTACGGCTCCCTGCGGACGCTCGAGCGCGGCCGCCCCCGCGACTACTTGATCGCCGGGCTCGGGGCCGGCCTAGCGGTCGCCTTCAAGTACACGGCGGGCCTGGTGCTGGTTCCGCTCGCCATCGCGGCGCTCGGCCGCCTGCGCCGCGACCGCCTGCGCGCGGTCCTCTGTCTCGTGCTCGGGGTCGCCGCCGCCGCCCTCGTCTTCTTCGCGACCAACCCCTATGCGGCGATCCACTACGAGGACTTCAGGGCGTCCCTGCGAGCCCAGGCCGACGTCGCCTCGAACATCCCGAAGCCGGGCCAGCACTCGGGCGGGGTGGCGTACTACCTCGACAGCCTGAGGTGGGGCCTCGGATGGCTGGGGGCAATCGGGGCCGCCATCGGCGCGCTCCTCGAGCTGCGGCGGGACGTCGTCCGCGGCCTCGCCCTCGTCGCCTTCCCGATCGCCCTGTTCGTCTACCTCAGCCTGCAGTCGCGCTACTTCGGCCGGTGGCTTCTTCCCGCCTACCCGGTGCTCGCCATGCTCTGCGCGGTCGCCCTCACCCGCGCCGCCGCGCTCGTGCCCCGGGGAGCGGCTGCCCGGACCGCGGCGCTCGCCGGCCTGACCGCGCTGGTGCTCGTCCAGCCGGTCGCGGCCGACGTCCACAGCGCGGTGGTGCTCGGGAGAGCCGACACGAGGGAGGAGGTGCGCAACTACCTGATCGCCGACTATCCGCCCGAGCTCCGCGTCTCGATCGAGCCGGCGATCCCGGGGCGCTACTTCCGCACTAACCCCTCGGGGCGCAACCCGTCCTGGCTCCGCCGCTGCTCGCGGCTCGACCACTGGACCCGGCCGGGATGGTCGTATCCCGGACCCGCCGGGGAGCGGGTCTGCGCCCACTTCAAGCCCGGCCAGTTCGCCCGCCCCGACGGGGGGATCCGGGCCTCCGCGTACCACCTCGTGCTGAGCCCGGGGGTGATCGACAAGTACCGCTTCTACGGCTACTGCCTGGTGGTCACCTTCGGCGTCGTGCGCGAGCGGGCGCTCGAGACCGGCGATCCGAGCGTGCGGGCCTACTACCGGCGGCTCGAGCGCGAGTCGACGCTGGTGCGCACGTTCAGCCCCTACGCTCGGGGCGCTCGGCCGGTGCCCTTCAGCTTCGACCTCTCCTACAACTACGAGCCCGCCGCCTTCCATCGCCCCGGTCCGGTGGCCACGGTGTACC
>DASQXU010000119.1:0-4593 GCA_035639555.1 Thermoleophilaceae bacterium | reverse complement strand
GTAGGCTGCCGACACAGGCCTCGAAGAGGGCGAGGACGCCGAGGATGCCGCCCAGCAGGGCGAGCGATCCGCTCGCCCGAGATTCCGCGACGGCCAGGCGGACGAGGTCGCGGGCGCGCGGATAGTCGCCCGTCCAGTTGGAGATGATGGCGGCCGTGTAGCGGGTCAGCGGATCCCCGCCGCGCCGTTCCACCTGCTCGACCGCCCCCCGCAGCCGCCTCCCGGCGCCGAGCGCATCGCCCTGCATGAGCGCCGACGTCCCGTCGATGATCGCTCGCAGCAGCTCCGCTCGCTCGCCCCCGCCGCGGATGAGCTCAAACGTCCGCGCCGCCTCCAGGACCCCCATCGCCGCCCAGGCACCCTGGTCGGCGGCGTGGACCATGAACGTCACCATCTGCAGCGCCAGGTCCGGCGCCGGCTCGGCGAGCCCGGTGGCGAGCCTTCGTAGCAGCTCGAAGGTCTCCGGGGGCGAGCCGCGCCGGAACGACACCGTGGCGCGGACGCCCTCGAGCTCGGCGACGTCGACGGGGTCGACGGCCACTGGCCGGGCGCGCTCGACGAGCGTGAGCGCCGCCTTCAGGCGCCCGGAGTCGAGCGCCGTCTGCGCGGCGCGGCGGAGGCGGTGCCCCCTGCCGGCCTCGTGCTCGCTGAGCTCGGCGGCGCGTTCGAACGCCGCCGTCGCGGTCGCCTGCGCCCCACGGGCGGCGGCGAGCTCGCCCGCCGCCTCGAGCTCGGCGGCGACGGCCTCGTCCGCGCCCTCGGTCACAAGCGCCCGGTGCCAGGCGCGGCTGACCGGATCGTCCAGCACCGCGGCCAGCGCCTGGTGCGCGGTCCGGCGCTCGCCGAGCGTCGCAGCGCGGTAGACGGCCGAGCGCACGAGTGGGTGGCGGAAGACGATCGCGCCGTTGACCTGCACCAGGCCGACCGCCGCCGCGGGTTCGAGATCGGCGACGCTCAGGCCGCAGCGCTCGCAGGCTCGCTCGATGGTCGGCCGGTCGCCGCGCTCGTCCGCCGCGGCCAGCAGCAGCGCGCGGCGGACCGACTCCGGCAGCTGCGCGATGCGCTCGCGAAAGGCCTGCTCGACCGCGCCGCGCGCGGGGAGCGGGCCCAGGATCGGCTCGGAGCCCTCGAGCTGGCGCGCGCTGAGGCCGGCGGGGAGTTCGAGCAGGGCCAGGGGGTTGCCTTGCGCCGCTGCGACGAGCATCTCCACGACCTCCGCAGCCGCGGGGCGATCCAGGCGACGCTCCAGCAACGCCCGGGCCGGCTGGTCCTCCAGCCTGCGGAGCTCGAGCTCGGGGAGGCTGGCGGCATCGAGCCTGCTCGCCTCGCCAGCGCGCACGGCCGCGAGCATGGCGATCGGCTCGGCCTCGAGGCGGCGTGCGGCGAAGATCAGCGCCTCCTGCGAGGCGAGGTCGAGCCACTGCGCGTCATCGATCAGGCACAAGAGGGGGCGCTCCTCGCACGCCTCCCCGAGCAGACCGAGCACGGCGAGCGAGACGAGGAACGGGTTGTCCACTCGGTCGAAGCTCAGCCCGAAGGCGCCGCGCAAGGCCGCGGCCTGTGGCTCTGGCAGGCGCTCCAGCAGCCGAAGGCAGGGCCGCAGGAGCTGGTGCAGGCCCGCAAACGCAAGCTCGTGCTCGAGCTCGACCCCGGCGCTGTGCAGCACGGTCATGTCCCTCGCGCGTTGGGCGGCGTAGTCGAGCAGCGCCGTCTTGCCGATGCCGGGCTCGCCGCGGAGCACCAGCACTGCGCTACGGCCACGGCGCGCGCTACCGAGCAGTTCGTCGAGCTTGCGCTGCTCCGCTGCCCGACCCAGCAGCATGGCGCGATCGTAGACCGACGGGCGTGGCCAGGCCACCCCTACCGGTGGCCCGACCGGTATTTCCACAGATTCGAGCGCGAAGGAGTCCCCCTAGCGTGCGCCCATCGGCGTTCCAGACTCACGGAGGCTCACATGATCACGATCCGAAGGACCCTTCCCGCCGTCCTGGCAGCGGTCGCGGTCGCCATCAGCGCATGTGGGGGCGGGGGATCCCCGGGTGCGGGCGCGGCCTCGGCGGGCAGGGAGGTCCGTGACCGCGGGATCCCGAACTACGAGCCGTCCACCGTGGTGAGCCACTCGGCCTCGTCGCGGACACTGCACTCACCCGACCCGGTGAACAAGGTGAGCGCGTTCTACGTCGACTCCCTCGACAAACGCGACTGGGAGACCGTCTCCAAGAGCCTGACCAAGTACAGCGCCAGCCTCACCGTCAAGAAGGCGGGCAAGGGTGCATCGATCTCGATCGCGACCGCCGGAACGGGCAGCACGATCTCGATCAGCACGTACCCCTCGCCGTGATGAGCGCTCGGTTCGAACCGGCGCGACTCCGCCGTCGCGGCTGTGGCAGACGGTGCTCGCGACCGCGGAGGCCACACGTGAGCCTGCTCGCCAAGACCTTGCCCACCGCCGCAGCGGCGGTCGCCCTTGCGGCGGGCGCCGGCGCTTGTCGGGGCGGCGGCGCTCCTGCGGACGACACAGGGATCCCGAACTACGAGCCGTCCACCCTCGTCAGCCGGTCGGCCTCGTCGCGGACGCTACAGTCGTCGGCTCCAGTCGACGAGGTCAGCGCCTTCTACGCGGACGCGATGGAGAAGGGGGGCTGGGAGACCGTCTCCAAGACCGCGGGCAAGTACAGCGCGACGCTCACGGTCGAGAAGACCGGCCACGGGGCCTCGATCTCGATCGCGGCGATCGGGCTCGGCACGTCGATCTCGATCACCACCTACCCGACCCTCTAGGGAGCCGTGATGGCGACGGCCCGGGCGACTGCGGGCGAGCGCGACGCGCGAAGCTGGTTGGCGCTGATCGCCGTCGCCGGCCGGCTAGCCAACATGTTCAAGCGGGTCCGCGTCTACATCGCCGGCGCCCGGATCAGAGCAGGGCACGTAGCTCCTCGAAGCGCGCCAGCATCTTCGAAGGGCGGATAATCGCCCCGAGAACAGAAGCCGAGTACCTCGCGGGACAGGTCGCGCCCTCCGCGACGAGACCCGCGCCCATCCCAGCCACCGCTCTTCGCGAGCGGATCGGAGAAATTGCATGAGTAGCGACAACTTCCGAACCACAACGGCCGGACTCGCCGAGGCAACTCGCCGCCAGGAGGTCGAGCTCGGCGACGGCGACGGGTTCGACCTCCGGATCGCTCCGGTGGTCAAGGAGATCGCCGGTGCGCAAGTCCGGATGCTTGCCTACAACGGGTCGATCCCCGGCCCGACGCTGAGGGTCAAGCAGGGCTCGGAGATCGAGGTCAACGTGGTCAACGAAGGCGACCTCGGGGCGACCGTCCACTGGCATGGCCTGCGGCTCGAGAATCGCTACGACGGAACTCACGAGACCCAGGAGGTGATTCCGGTCGGCGGCAGCGACACCGCGCGCGTCACCTTCCCCGACCCGGGCGTCTACTGGTATCACCCGCACATCCGCGAGGACTACGGCCAGGAGATGGGGCTCTACGGCAACGTCATCGTCGATCCCGCGGACCCGGATTACTGGCCGCCGGTCCATCGCGAGGTGGCGCTCACCCTCGACGACGTGTTGATCGAGGACGGGCAGGTCGCGGCCTTCAGCCGCTCGCAGACGACGCACTCGGCGATGGGCCGGTTCGGCAACGTGCTGCTCGTGGACGGGGAGGACGATCTGTCGCTCGCCGCGCGGCGGGGTGAGCTGGTGCGCTTCTACCTCACCAACACCGCCAACACGCGCGTGTTCAGGGTGCAGCTGCCCGGCGCGCGCATGAAGCTGGTCGGCGGCGACAGCGGTCGCTGCGAGGTCGAGGAGTTCGTCGAGCACGTCACGCTCGCGCCGTCCGAGCGCGTGGTCGTCGACGCGCTGTTCGACCAGCCGGGGCAGCTCACGCTCGAGCACCGCACGCCCGAGCGGACCTACCCGCTGGCGTCCATCGCCGTCTCTCAGGACGCAGCCTCGCCGCAGCTCGCGGACGACTTCGAAGCCCTGCGCCACGACCCCGAGCTGAGCGCGGAGCGCGAGCGGCTAGCTCCGGACTTCGACCGGGAGCCGGACAAGCGGCTGGCCTTGATCGCGGAGATGGAGATGCCCGCGCCGGAGGGTAAGGGGCCCATCGTCTACACCTGCCCGATGCACCCGGAGGTCGTGAGTACAGAGCCGGGGCATTGCCCGGAATGCGGCATGAAGCTGCTGCCCTCCGAGGCACCAGCGACGTACACGTGCCCGATGCACCCCGAAGTCGTGAGCGAGGCCCCCGGCCACTGCCCCGACTGCGGCATGAAGCTGCTCCCATCGGCGCTGGTGGCCGAGGCTGGCGGAAGTCACGACCACCACGACCACGGTCACGACGAGCACCCCGACAGTCATGACCACGAGCACCACCACGGGCACGACCACCACGACCACGGCCACGAGCACCACCATCACCACCACGGGCACGACCACGGCCACGAGCACGGCTGGGCGCCGTGGCGCTACGTCGTGCTCCTGCTGCCGGTGGTGCTCTACTTCCTGAACCTGCCCGACAAGAGCTTCAGCAACCCGGTCGGAATGGACCTCAGTAACGTGAGCGTTGGCGCGGACGCGTC
>DASQXU010000118.1:0-2707 GCA_035639555.1 Thermoleophilaceae bacterium | reverse complement strand
GGCGGAGCAGGGCGCCGAGTGTCGTCCTGGCCGCCGGCCGAAGGCCAGCCGCCCGTGCGGCGAGCCGCCTCGGCGGCCCCGTGCCCCAATGGCCTCGAGGTAGCTCTTGATCACCCGGGACGATCAGCTCAGCCTGCGCCTCGCCAGCCGGACCTGGCGCTCGCTGGCGGTCTGGGCCGCCCGCTCGAGCACTTCGGCCTTGTCGACCAGCACGCCGTAGACGACCGAGGCGGACTGCCTGACGTAGATCGCCGTCCTCGATCAGCTCCCCGCAGCGCCGGAGCGCCTCCTGCGCGGCCTGCCACGCCGCCTCCCGCGCCGGCCGCCTTGCGCGTCGCCCAATCCGCCGGGTCGGCACCAGAGGGCGGTCCGGCATCACCAGCTCGGTGGCGCCAGCTGCGGATCGTCTCGGCGGGAAGCTCGGCGGCCAGCGCGATCGCATCCGCCCTCAAAGCGGCGTCGTGGCTCCGCTGGTCGGGGCGGCTCACGAGAAATGCCCCGGCGAAGTGCAAGTCGAGTACTGCGGCGAGCTCTGGATCGGGCACGAGCGCTCCGATGTCGCGGGCGATGCACGCCACCTCGATCAGCCGCTCGTCGTCGGGGGGGGACCTTGACCGGAGGCCGCTCGCCGGGCCGGGGCGGGCGCCTGCCGGCGAGCAAATCGGCCGCGAGCTCGACCGGGTCAGTCACGAGAGATGGCGCAACGCTTGATCATGGCGCTGCCCCAGTGTTGCTGCCGCCTCGGCGGCCATCGCGGCGGCCTTCGACGAGGCGTCGCGTCGTTCACACTGAGCTCGCGTCCGCTCGCAGTCCCGCTAATCGAGCGGACTACGGGCGATCGGTGGTGTAACCGGCAGTCACGGCCAGGTCGGAATAGTTCTCGCCGTAACGATCGACGTGCCGTCCCTTTTTTGGCAACGGCAGCTGCCTTTGGACCAGCCTCTGGCCTACCTTGGTGTAGCATCCGGAAAGGACGGAGCTACTTCGGTCTACGGGGGGACCGAAGGTCCAGGTTCGAGTGTTGGAGGCGCTCTCGGAGAATCTCTGCATCGCGTGATTCGATGATTCGATCCCAGCTTGAGGGGTGCGAATGACTTTCGCAGACGTCATGAGCAAGGCGAAGGACATCTTCAAGAAGCGCGGCGGCGCTCAGGCCGCAAAGGAGGACGCAGCGGAGGTGAAAGACATCGCGCAGGGAGAGGGGTCGGCCGCCGAGAAGGCGAGGGCCGTCGCCGAAGCCCTGAAGGACCCCGGCGCCCCCGGCAAGGCCGACAAGTAGCGACGCCGACGCGGCTGCCGCCTGCTGCCGAAGCCGCGGCGCGGGAGCGACTCGGCGCCGGGACCTCTCTCTATCGAGTCGGTTGGGTCTCCTCGCGGGTGGAGGACCCGCCGCGTCCACCCACCTCCTGGCGTGGTCACTGATCCCACGGTGCCATGGACTCTCGGACCATCGGGGGGGCGGTGGTGACTGGGCTACCCACGCGGAGCAAGTGCCTGCACGCCCTGCGCTGGAAGCGCGGGGAGGAAGGGCCATGTCGCGGCGACTGATAACCATCGAGTACTACCCCGAGCGAGGCAGGATGTTCGCTCACGTGCGCCTGAGCAACGGGCGCTCTTTCCACGGGCAGCTGAGCGACGCTGCACGTGCGGCGATCCTTGATGCGCTCGCCGAGCTAGAGGACGAGGAAGAAGACGAATGAAAGTTGACGCTGCCCACGGGTGACCGCACCATGGAGTCGAACGCTCGGGCGGCGGTCGGAGCTTGT
The DNA here is from genome assembly GCA_035639555.1 of Thermoleophilaceae bacterium. Taxonomy (GTDB): domain Bacteria; phylum Actinomycetota; class Thermoleophilia; order Solirubrobacterales; family Thermoleophilaceae; genus DASQXU01. The sequence continues at coordinate 941 of DASQXU010000118.1, read as the reverse complement.
GGGGTCGGCGAATCAAACGTCCGGGCTCCTCCCCTCCGTCCGAAGGCGAGGCTCTTGCGGACGTTGGATCTCGCGACCCGGCCTGCGACAGATGCAGTCCAGCGGCCGTGTTCATCCGGCGCCCGAAGCTTTCAGGCCGCTACGTCCGGCACCTCGGACGGCGCGACCTCGCGGTACTTGGGATAGTGCTTCGACGCCTCCTCGCGCCATGGAAAGCAGTCTCAGAGCACGCCGGACCCGCGCACTTGTTGCTCGTCCCGAGCGAGTGTGCGCTGGCCGCCGGCGAAGACGCGCGCGTCGGTCCAGGAGCAGCAACGAACTCGGTGTGCTCCTCGGGCGCCTACGAGCGCTCCGATCATCCGAGGGGGAGCGAGAGTGCACGTAGCCGAATGCACCAGACTGGCGCTCTCGTCGGAAGGGAGCGGTCATGCTGCTGGCGGTGGTTTACGCCCAGAACACGGGTCCGTCGACGCGAGCGATGCGATGGCCGGCTGGCCCTGGTGTCAGGAGCGCTGGCGTAGCAGGAAGTCGAGCGTCGCGCGGTTGAAGGTCTCGGGATCCTCGTGCAACCCGGCGTGCGACAGATGGTCGAACACCACAAGCTCGCTCCGGGCGATCCGCTCTTGAGCGGCTCGGCGAAGCGCGTGGAGCAGACGAGGTCGCGCGCCCCGAACGTAATCTGTGTCGGGTTGAAAGGCTCCCACGCCGACCACATGCTCGCCTCAGACCACGCCGAAACGACAGCACAGGCGCGGCGCCGCTGTCGCTCCGACGCAGATGCAGGCGCGCGGTCCTGAACGGCAGCGCTACAACAACTGGGGGACCGCTACTGCCGCAGGAGGCGCCGCTCCAGCAACGGCAACTGCTCGGGCTCGGGCCGGTTCTTGCTGCGCCGGTGATCTCCTCGCTGTGCCTTGCGGACGTCCGGCGGTAGCGGGGCA
>DASQXU010000117.1:0-2545 GCA_035639555.1 Thermoleophilaceae bacterium | reverse complement strand
ACGGCCGACTCCGAAGAACGGGTGATCTCGAGCTCGGCGATCAGGCGGTTGACCCGCTGCACGTAGCGGTCCACCTCGCGGCGGTCGTAGCCGCGCACCGCGGTGTGGAACGAGATGTCGCGGATCTCGCCAGGCCCGCCGCCAGCCTGCTGGCCGCGGTTCGGTTCCCTTTCGGCCACGCGCGCAGTATGACGGTGGGCGCGCCCGGGGACGATCCCAGTCGAGCTGCTAGACCTGGCCGGGGCGGTAGCCGGTGCGCTGGGCGGGGCGCCCTTGGCGGTCGCAAGGGGGCAGCGGCAGTTGTCCGAGAGCGTGGCAGCTCCGCGAGGAAGCGGGCGCCAGCTGCGGCAAGAGGTCGAGCAGGCGCGGTGACCCGGCGACACAGAGGCCGGACGCAGTCGGGGTCATCGCGGGCGCCTGAGCGAGCGCTGGACCAGGCGCGGGGGGTCGACCGGACATGCCTGGCACCGGGCGCGGCCGGTGGCGGCCCTTCGCGCCGTGCCTCGGAGCGGGGCTGACTGGACGCGGCGCACCGCGGTTCGCCGCGTGAGCGTCCGCGCCTGCGCGGGAGCACTTCTGTTGGCGGCTCGGACTGACGCGCGCTGGTCGGCTGTTCGTGGGGGCGCTTCTCGGGGCCGGTGTGGCGCTGGGACGGCGCGTACCCAGGGGCTGCGGCAGGAGGGAGATCCGCTGGCGCGGCGAACTGCACCGGGATGGCTGACTCGGATCGCACCGCGGACCGCGAAGTGACGCGCCAGGAGCCGCGCCCCCCGTTGGCCCGGGGCGGCACTCGGCCGGGCTCGCTGCCGGCGCGGGCGCGCGCCGACGACCGTGCGGCGGCGCCGGCCTGGAACTGGTCCGCCGACGAGCTGTCCGCCGACGAGCTGGCCAAACTGCGGGCGGCGGTGTCGGTGTTGCGCGATCAAGTCGCCGAGCTCGAGCCCGCCGTCGCCCGGGCGCGCGAGCGGGAGCGGGAGCTGCGCGGCGCGCTGCGGAAGCTCGCAGCCGCCGGGCTATGGCAGCGCCGCCGGCTGACGCGCGAGCTGCGCGGCCACGGGCTGCTTTGAGGGGAAGCGTCGTCTGCCTACCGAGGTGCAGGAAGCTCTCAGCGCTCTCGGGGGACTGCTCGAGCCGCAGGGCGCGCAGGAGGGGACGAGCGATGATCGAGCACACTGCCGAGCAGCTCACGCTCTGTCGGGATGCGGCCGGCGTGCCGGGTGCTCGAGGCCGCGTCGACGACGACCTGCCGCCGCCTGCGGCCGCCCGAGCCACGCCCCAGGCGGGCGGGCCCGGCACCGCCCCGACCGCGACCTAGGCGAGATCGGTTGTCCCATGCCGGCTTGGGCATCGCGCCCGCGGGGCTCTCGCCGAAGCGTCGCCTCTTCCCCCCCAAGCGGTGACGGGCGAGGCGTTCCGCTGCTCAGTTTGGTGGTGGGCGGAGTGCGCGGCGAGGAACTCCAGCCGGGCGGCCCAGGCGGCGGCCCGGGCGTGGGCGTTTCCCTCGGCCGTCTCTCCAGAGACGAGCTCGGCGCTCCAGGGGATCGTCGTCGGGGTGATCGGGGGCCGCAGGAAGTAGCCGGCATCGGCGAATCGCAACTGTCGGTCCGCCGAGCGGACCCCATGGCTTCGGCGTCGCTCGACGATCGACTCGGACATCTCGCTGGCCGGCCACGTTTCGTCGGCATCCCCGCTCACCAGCAGCAGCGGGCAGCCGATCCGCTCGACCGGAATCGAGGCTTGTGTGACGGCATCCCGGTCGCGAAGCGACGGCTCGTAGGCCGGACGCATGTGGAGTGCTTTGGGGCGGGGGTGGCGGGCGAAGCGCACTAGGATCTCGTGCCGCACGATCTCCGGGATGCTTCCGGAGAGGCCATCGCCACCAAGTCGAGCCTCCCGCGGCCTTCCAGCCCGAGTGGCGCGAGTGCTCTTCGGAAGGACTTGCTGCCGGGGCGCGCTCGGTCGGCGCAGCCGTCGCGGCCGCCCTACGCGGGACCGGCTCCTCCTCCGGCTCCCGCGGGGGCTCGGGCACTTCGTCCGGCTCGGGCTCCTCCTCCGGAGGCCCCTCCGGCTGTAGCGGCGGCAAGTCGGGCGGTGGCTCCGGAACCTCCGCCCTCGGTTCCTTTGCGGCGAACGAGCGCATCCCCACACGATGCCGGGAAGGCTCGCCCGTCAGGCGCATGGTCGATTCGACGCGGCCGGCGCGGTCGCGCTGAGCCTGCTGCTCGGATCCACGGCCTGGCTTCTCAACCCGGGCAACGCGCCTGGGTGGGCCGTTCCCGCGGCTGCCGTCACGCTCACGGCACTGACGTTCGCCTTCATTCGCTACGAGCTGCGCCAGGAAGACCCTGTGCTCTAGCCGCGCCTCCTCACGGTGCGGCCGTTCGCGGCGGCAACCGCGTCCGCGGGACTCAGCAACCTCGCCCCCTACGGGACGCTGCGCGCGGTGCCGCGGCTTCTCGCGGAACGCCCCCGCTGGTCTGACGGCGAGATCGGGCTCGCGGTAGCGGCGATGTCCGTCCCGATGCTCGCCCTTTCGCCGGTGGGC
>DASQXU010000116.1:0-3551 GCA_035639555.1 Thermoleophilaceae bacterium | reverse complement strand
GCCCAGCGCCCGGCGTGCTGATCTGCTGCGCGGGGAGCGCCGATAGAGCGGAAGCTGTGGCCGTCCCCGGGCCGGTGGCGCGCAGCGCGGCGAGCGTGCAGCGAACCGTAGGCCACCAGGACGGCGAGCTGATCGATCTGGGGCGGCACAAGCTCCGCTTCTTCGAGACAACGCACGTCCACCACTGGGACTCGATGATGCTGCTCGACGAGACGACGAAGAGCGTGTTTCCTCCGACCTCTTCATCTAGCCGGGGGACCAGCCCCCGGTCGTGACGGAGCGCCTCGGCAGCGAGATGTGCGACTTCAACCGCGCGATGGGGATATTCGCTCACGAGAAGCCCGTCCGGGAGGTCGTGGAGCGCATAGCCCGACTGGACCCCGACTGGATCCACTCGATGCACGGCGGCAGCCTCCCGCGGGAGAGCATGCCCGACTTCATCCGCGCGCTCCGCGAGGAGCCGTGCGCGTACGAGGGAAGGTGCTCGGGCGCGGGCTCCCAACCGGGACCGGGAGCCCCGCAACCTTCGACCGGCTGACCAATTCGGTCATCGCAGGGCGGAAACGCGTAGCCTCCCCGTGCGCATCCGCTGCGGGTGGAAGCCAACCCGGATGAAGCGGGCGAGCCGCGCGCGGCGGTAGCTGATCACCGCCACGCGGTTGTTGCGTGCCACCGACACGAAGCACCAGCGTCCGTTGGGGCTCGACGTCGACCAGTAGGGGATGTGGCCGACAGGAATGATCCGGCGGACCGGGCGCAGGGTCCGGCGGGAGACGATCGCCGCATAGCCCGACATCGTCGCGGCGACGCAGAACCTCGTGCCGTCTGGGTTCAGCGCGAGTCCGTGCATCGCGGAGTCGAGGAGGTAGCTCCTGCGCGGCAGCCTCCGCGCCGCCGGAGAGATCGGCAGAAGCGAGACCCGGGTGGGACGGAGTGCACGGAGGTCGTACTCGACGAAGCCGTGCAGGAACGAGAGCTCGAAGTAGACGTAGCGCTCGTCCGGCGAGATCGCCATCGGCCGCACCGCGGCGCTGGCGCCCAACCCCCACTTGGCGAGCTCGCGGCCCATGTCGATCCGCCGCACCACTTTGAGCGTCCGCGCGTCGATGATCTCGAACACGCGCTCACCCTTGGTCGGGTCAAGCGTCGGGTCGTCCATATCGGTATAGACGGAGCCGATGCTGGCGTGGAAGATCCGCCGACCGTCGCGCGAGAAGTTGCTCTCGTGGGGCGAGTCCCCCGACGGGACGCGACCGACGATCCGCCCGCGGCTCGTATCGACGACGTCGACCGTCCGCGCAGTGGAGGCCGAGACCAAGAGCCGCCGCCCATCGGGCGAGAGCGCCATGTGGTCGGAGCGGTACTCGTCCACCGGGACGCGCCAAACGATGCGCCCCGACCGAACGCTGATGGCCACGACGTCCGCGAAGCTCGGCCGCGAGAAGTAGATGCGCCGGCCGTCCTTGGACGGGAAACCGTCGTCCACGTACTGGTTGTGCCCTTCGCCCACCAGCTTGCGGACGTTGTCGAAGTAGAACTTCCGCGTCGGGTCGGCCGCGATCTCCGCCAGGCGCTGGTTCTTGTCCGGGATCACGTTGAGCCGCCGCAGCTTGCGGAGCGTGGCCAGGTCGATGATGTCGGCGGTCCCCGCCCAGTTGTTGGAGACGACGAGCACACCACGAGTTGGCGGGCGGCCGGCCGACGCGCCGACCGGGTGGGCCAGCAGCGCGGCGAGCGCAACGGTGACGGCGACCGCGACGAGCGTCCGGGGACCGGTGGAGCTGAGGATCTCTCTTTGCATGGCCGGACGGTATCGGCCGACTCGCCCGCCCCGACGTACGGAGCTCGCGCGATGACTCCGGTCGGACCGTGGGTCTACGTTCATGGATCCAGCGAGACGAGGAGGAAGCACGTGCCCGCCAATGACCGATTGCGCCTCGCGCGCGATGCCTACGGCGCCTACGAGTCCGGTGACCGACGCGTCATCGAGGCGCTTCTGAGCGAGAATTTCACCTTCTACAGCCCCGCCGATGTCGGCATCGACCGCGCGAGGTACTTCGAGCGCTGCTGGCCGAACTCAGAGCTGATCGCGGGCTTCGACTTCAAGCGGCTCGTCGAGTCGGGCGATGAGGTCATCGTGACCTACGAGAGCAAGAGGACCGACGGGAGCCGGTTTCGCAATACCGAGGTCCTCACCTTCGAGGGCGACAAGATCTCGAAGGTGGAGGTCTATTTCGGTTGGGACGTCGAGTAGCTCGTAGGCCGCATGCGAGCGACTTGCATGTCCGCCTCGCCACGTGTAGACCCCGAGGCCCGCCCACCCTCAAAGGAGGTGCCAGCATGATCCGCAGCATTCCGAGCCGCCGCCAGATGACCGGCGCCAGCGCCACCGGCGCGAGTCTCACCGGCGCGAAGGCCGTCGGCGCCCGCATCTTCGGACCGTCGGCCATGGGACCGCTCGCCATCGCCGTGTCGGCGATCGGCGCGCTGGCGATCGGACGACTCGCGATCGCCAACGCGGTCATCCGCAAGCTGCAGGCCGAGGAGATCGAGATCGGCTCGCTCAAGGTGCGCGAGCTCGAAGTCGCCGGCCAGCGCTGGCCCGCCGCCGCGCCGGCGTCAACGCAGGGGTAGTCGCCCGCCGGGACCCGCACGCACGCTCCGGCTCGAAGCGCCGGACCCGGCAGTGATCACCGAGGGATGATGCGAGGGTCAGCACGATTCGTCGGAAGCGGAGGCCGGGCATGCAGAAGGGCAGGACGTTGTCGGTATGCATCGCGGGGGCCACCGGCTGGACAGGGCGAGCACTGGTGCAGGGCGTCGTGGACGCTCCGGACCTCATCCTGCGTTCCGCCGTCAGCCGGTCGGCCGCTCGCCGAGACCTCGGCGAAGCGCTTGGGCGCGAGACGCTCAACGTGCCGGTGCACGAGAGCGTGGGCGAAGCACTCGACGGCATCGACGTGTTGATCGACTACACCTCGCCGACGGTGGTCAAGGCAAACGCCCTGTCGGCGATCGACGCCGGCGTCGCCGTCGTCATCGGGACGTCCGGCTTGACTGCAGACGACTACACGGAGCTCGACCACGCGGCTCGCGACCGCTCCGTCGGTGTCGTGGCCTCCGGCAACTTCTCGCTCACCGCGGCGATGTGTCAGGCCGCTGCGCTGCTCGCCGCCCGTCACTTGCCGCATTGGGAGGTCATCGACTACGCGAGCGAGACCAAACCCGACGTCCCGAGCGGAACGGCACGGGAGCTTGCCGAGCGCCTCCAAGGCGTACGAGAGCCGGGGCTCGGGCATCCCATCCAAGACCTCCATGGGCCGCGGGAAGCGCGAGGCGCGACGATCGGCGGCACCCAGGTGCATTCCGTCCGCGTGCCGAGCTTCGTCGCTTCGACCGAGATCGTCTTCGGCTTGCCGGACGAGCGGCTGACCCTGCGCCACGATGCCGGCGGCACGCCGGAGCCATACGTCGCGGGGACGCTAATTGCGACGCGCAAAGCCCCCGAGCTGGTGGGACTGACCCGCGGGCTCGACACCCTCCTCCTCGGC
>DASQXU010000115.1:0-2649 GCA_035639555.1 Thermoleophilaceae bacterium | reverse complement strand
CGTCGGCCCGGACGAGAGGACGTCGATCGGGTCTTTCACGCGCTGGCGGATCCCAATCGACGGGTGATCGTCGAGCGGTTGAGCCGCGGACCGGCATCGGTCAGCGAACTCGCCCGGCCGCTGCCGATGTCGCTGCCGGCGGTGGTACAACACCTTCACGTGCTTGAAGCGAGCGGCCTCGTCCGCTCGGACAAAATCGGGCGTGTGCGGACCTGCCGGATCGAGCCGGCGGCGCTGCGGCCGGTCGAGCAGTGGATCAGCGCGCGGCGCACGAGCTGGGAGCGCAGGCTCGAGCGCCTTGGCGAGTACCTCGCCGAGCGCGACGCCGAACCACCGAAAGAGGGCACGCGATGAGGGAACGATCCGTAGAGCACGCCACATTCGTCGTCGAGCGCACCTACGACGCCTCGCCCGATCGGGTGTTCGCCGCCTGGGCCGATCCCGACGCTAAGGCGCGCTGGTTCGACGGTTCGGAGGGAGAGGTCGAGTTCGATTTCCGTGTCGGCGGACGGGAGCGCCGCCGGGGCACCCTGCCGGACGGCCGCGCATACACCTTCCAGGCGCTCTACCAAGACATCGTCCCGGCCCGACGCATCGTCTTCACCTACGACATGCTCTTAGACGAGACCCGTATCTCAGTTTCCGTGGCCACGGTGCAGTTCAGACCCGAGCGCGCCGGCACCCGACTCGTCTTCACCGAGCAAGGCGCCTTCCTCGACGGCCACGAGATGCCGGGACGGCGCGAAGACGGCATGGGCAGCCTGCTGGACGCGCTGGCAGCCGAGCTGCGGAGTAACCGTGCCGGAGCATGAGTAACCACCGAAAACCGCGCCTCTCTCGCCCACGCCCCGGTCATGGCTTACGCGATCAGTCGCTCCCTGCCCGACTAGCCGTGTTACTCCTTCGGCCCCGAAGCAGTGGCGCGTCCCCGAGGGCACTCGCTGTCGCTGCGGACGACCAACAGGCGTCTCGCCGGCGTACTGGCTAGCGGAAATGGCGCGAAGCGGCACTCCGCCAGCAATCCCTCCTTCGCATGGATACGAGCAGTCAGCATGTCGCTGCTGCCTTTCGCGGGAGGAGCGGCACGGGCGGTGGGGAACGGTTGCGGATTGCGGCTTGGCAACATGTTGGGGCAGCGGCGATAGTTGGCGGGTGCAATCGGTGCGCGACGTTCGACTCGGCGGCTCTCGGCTGGCGCCCGCGATCGGGCGTAGCAGAGACGGCGTTCTCGCGGGCGAGACGAGCAGCTCGGATTCGGGGGGATATTCGAGACGACCGGTCGCGAAGGTCATTCGCCCTCCCCGCGCAGCGCAACCATCTCGGCCCGCAGGCCGGGCGTCTCGGCGACCGCGCGCTGCTCGCCTATGAGCGAGGCTCTCCCCCCGGCCGGGCCACGGGCGACGCATCCGGCGCGACCCGAAGACGCGATGCCTCCGAGCGCACCGGCCGACAGGGTGTGGGCAGAGGCGTTCCGCGTCGAGCGGCGGGGCATCGATCTTCGCGCCGGTCTTGGGGGTGCGGTCGCAAGCTGTACGCCGCTCGCGCTCGGGGTCGCGACCGGCGAGCCGGCGATCGGCGTGATCGCGAGCTTCGGCGGTCTGAACGCCGCTCTCGCGGTCCCTCGCGGCGTCCTCCGCGAGCGGGTGGGATGGGGGGCCGGCGCCTCGCTCGGGTGCTGCCTGTCGGTCGCGGTCGCGACCGCCGTCCAGGGCAGCGTGGCGGCGTCGGTCGCCGCTGCGTTTGGGCTGATCGGGCTCGCCGCGTTCCTGCGCACGTTCGGTCCGAACGGTGGCCTGACGGGCTTCGTGGTCGGTGCCATCTTCGTGATTACGAACGGCATCCCGGCGGGATCGCTCGATGTCGCCGAGCGAGCGCTGTGGTTCGGGATGGGATCGCTCGGCGGCGTCGTCCTCATGGTCGCCGCGTACGCCCGCGACGCTCCGGCGCCGAGACCGGGGGCGACGCCGCTTCGAAGGGTGCTCCTGGTCGGGGCCCGGGAGCTTCGCCGGGCGGTCGCCGGCGACGCGCTGCTGCGCGCGCACGCGCTCCGGCTCGCGTCGATCGTCGCCGCCACCACGCTCCTCTACCGGCTGCTCGAGCTGGATCACGGCTACTGGGTCCCGCTGAGCGTGCTGGCCGTGCTGCAGCCGAGCGAGCACGCCACTGACGTGCGTGCGGTGCAACGTGCAACCGGGTCGCTCATCGGGGCGGCGGTGATCGCCCTGCTCACGATCGCGACCGGCAAGGAGTGGCTCATGATCGCCGGTCAAGGCATCGCCGCGTTCGGGCTCTTCGCGCTGTTCGCCCGCGGCTACTTCTGGCTCGTCGTGCTGCTTACGCCGACGGCACTCCTCACGGTCAGCGCGGTCGACTACCAAGGTGTCGCGGTCGCGCTCCAGCGCGCCGGCTGGAGCGCTCTTGGGATCGTGCTCGGCCTTGGTATCGCCGAGCTCTGCTGGCGGCTCGCGCCGCACATCCCGCGCACCGCTCACGCCTGAAATGAAGCGAGAATGCCCGGCGCCCCCCGGCGGAGGGCCAACTCGATGCCTCCGCATCGGCCTATCAGCGACCTGTTGCCGCCGGCGCCGACGCGGATCACGCCGTTCGGGAACGGCGTCCGGACCGTACGGCTCGCGACACTCAGGGCCG
>DASQXU010000114.1:0-2708 GCA_035639555.1 Thermoleophilaceae bacterium | reverse complement strand
ATCCTCAACGCCCGCTCCGAGCCGCAGAACTGGCTCACCTACTACGGCGCCTACGACGGCCAGCGGTACAGCCCGCTGGACCAGATCAACAAGGAGAACGTCGGCCGGCTCGTCCCGCAGTGGGTGTTCCAGGCCGGCTCGATGGGCCTGCACGCCGGCAAGTCGACGTACGGCTTCGAAGTCTCGCCGATCATCGTCGACGGCGTCATGTACATCTCCGGCTGGGACGGCCAGTGCTGGGCGCTCGACGCCGCGCAGGGCAACGAGCTGTGGCGCTACAAGCACGCCTCGCCGTTCGACGTGTCGCTGTGCTGCGGCAACGTCAACCGCGGCGTCGCCGTTGCCCAGGGCCTGGTCTTCATGACCACGCTGAACGCGCACATCATCGCCCTGGACGCCGAGACCGGCCGGAAGGTCTGGGACCAGCCCTACGGCGACGTGCGGGCGGGCGAGAGCGCGACGGTCGCGCCGCTGGTCGTCAAGGACATGGTCATCGTCGGCAGCTCCGGCGGCGAGTTCGGCTCGCGCGGCCACACCGATGCGTTCAAGCTCGAGACCGGCGAGCGCGTCTGGCGCACGTACATGATCCCGAAGCCGGGCGAGCCCGGCTCGGAGACCTGGCCCGAGGGCGGCGACCAGTGGCAGCGCGGTGGCGCGAACTGCTGGGTCACGCCGACGTACGACCCGGACCTGAACCTCCTGTACTACGGGACCGGCAACCCCTGCCCCGACTTCGACGGCGGGGTCCGCCCGGGCGACAACCTCTACACCGACTCGGGTGTGGCGGTCGACGCCGACACCGGCGAGATCAAGGCGCACTTCCAGTACACCCCGCACGACCTGTGGGACTACGACTCCACGATGGAGCACATCCTGTTCGACCTCGATGGGCAGAAGCTGGCCGCCCACTTCGACAAGAACGGGTTCATGTACATCCTGGACCGCACCGACATGTCGGCGGTCCGCGTGGCGCCGTTCGTCGACCGCATCGACTGGGGCGAGGTCGACGAGAAGGGCAACGTGACGCCGCTCGTCTTCCCGGACAAGGAGGGCGACCCGGTGCACTTCTGGCCCGGCCCGGCCGGCGCCAAGGAGTGGACGCACGCCTGCTACAACCCGAACACCGAGCTCCTGTACTGCCCCGTGCAGGACATCGGCGCGACGGCCACGCGGCGGCGCCGCGAGTTCGTCGAGAGCATCCCGTACTGGGGTGCCGGCGTCGCGGTCGACGCCGAGGACATCGCGGGCTCGATCAGCGCGTTCGACCCGCGCACCGGCGCGGAGCGCTGGCGCTGGCAGCGGGACCTGCCGATGTGCGCGTCGCTGCTGACCACGGCCGGCGGCCTGGTGTTCGGCGGCGAGCCGACCGGTGAGTTCAACGCGCTCGACGCGGAGACCGGCGACCACCTGTGGAAGTTCCAGTGCGGCAGCGGTCACCACTCGAGCCCGTCGACGTACAGCGTCGACGGCAAGCAGTACATCGTCGCGGCGAGCGGATGGGGCGGCTGGGCCGAAGGCTTCCTGCCCATGATGCTCGGCTCGTCGCACGGGGACGCGCTGTTCGCGTTCGCGCTGCCGGACTTCTAGCCGACATCTCGGACACCCCGGGCGCCCCACGGTGCCCGGGGTGCCGGACCGTCGATGGAGGCGTGCCGGCTGGTTAGACTGGAATTTCTTCGACGGAGTACGTGAACCCGAAAGAGAGAGAGGCGCCGTATGACCTGGGTCAAGCCGAAGTTCGAAGTGATCGACCTCTGCTCCGAGGTCACGTCCTACCTGTACACCCGGTAGGCAAGACGTCCGAAGCAGACGTGGCCTCCGGCACCCGCCGGGGCCGCGTCGCGCTTCAGCCGGCGCGCGCGTTCGAGGAGATCGACGCGCGCGTTCGCGTCTCCGGGGCGGAGCGATGATCGAGAGCGCCACCAGCGCGACGCCATGGACGGCCGAGCAGCTCGTCGAGCGCCTCCGCGCCCAGGGGGCGCGCTACCACAACCGGCACCCGTTCCACGTGCGGATGGACGCGGGCGACCTCACGCGCGAGGAGCTGCGGCGGTGGGTGGCCAACCGGTTCTACTACCAGGTCTGCATCCCGCTGAAGGACGCGGCGATCATGTCGAACTGCCCGGAGGTCGAGGTGCGCCGCGCGTGGATCTCGCGCATCGTCGATCACGACGGCACGGAGGCGGGAACGGGCGGGATCGAGTCGTGGCTGCGCCTCGGCGAGGCGCTCGGCGTCTCGCGCGCGGAGCTCCTGTCCGAGCGCCACGTGCTGCCGGCGGTCCGCTTCGCGGTCGACGCGTACGTGAACTTCGCGCGCCAGCGGCCGTGGATCGAGGCGGTCGCCTCGTCGCTGACGGAGCTGTTCGGCCCGAGCGCGATCAAGGTCCGCCTGGCCGCGCTCGAGCGCCATTACCCGTGGATCGACCCGGCGGGGCTGCAGTACTTCCGGGACCGGCTCGTCCTGGCTCCGCGGGATGCGGAGTACGCGCTCCGGCTCGTCGTCGAGCGCTGCGTGACGCGCGAGCAGCAGGAGCGCGCCGTCGCCGCGCTCAGGTTCAAGACCGAGGTGCTCTGGGCCCAGCTCGAGGCGATCGAGCGCGGCGACACGCAACCGCAGGCCGCGGCGTGAACCGGCCGAGGCTCGTGGACGGCGCCCGGCTCCAGTACGACGATGTGCGCGACGAGCACATGCTGCTCATCCCCGAGGG
>DASQXU010000113.1:0-6552 GCA_035639555.1 Thermoleophilaceae bacterium | reverse complement strand
CGAATGGCCGATCAGCGCGATCTCCTCCAGCTCGACGGGCCAACCGCGCACCACGTCCTCGATCACCTCGGCCAGGCGTCGGCCGTTGTCCGAGGTGTGCAGGCCGCTGTTGTAGCGGACGTACAGCGGCGTGTAGCCGAGGTCCTCACGCAGCCTCGACCCGTAGCCGCCCTCGATTCCGCTGCGACCGACCGGCCCTAACCGCCACGCCTCCTCGGTCTCGCAGAGCCCGTGGATGAACAGGGCAACCTTCGCGGTCGCGTCCCGGAACGCCGCGGCGAGGGCGGTCGAGTCGGTCGGCACCGCCTTCCCATGACGGCGCACGGTCAGGTCGAGGGCCAGGTCGCGGTGGTCGTGGGCGAGGGCGTCTCCTATCACGCCGTTGAGGGCGCCTAGCACGACGCTCGCGCGCGGCGAGTCGGCGAGCGGCGGAGCGTCGGGCGGCGCCGTCCGCGCTAGCGCGGTCGCTCCAGCGAGGAGCGGGGCGCGCAGGCCCGCACCGACCGCTTCATAGACGGCTCGCGAGATGCCGTCGTGAATCAGACGCGCCGGCGCGCCGAGCACACCGAGCGCGCCAAATGCTCGCCGTGCCACCGCGCCGTGGACGCCGCGCGCCATCTCAGCGGGTCCGCTGAACGCCCTCCCGCTGAGCTCTCCGAGCGCCTGCACCTCGCCGCTTTGCACCGGACCCCTTCGTCTTGAGCGTGACCTTGGGCATGCTCCATCCGTGTGCGACCGCGCGCAAGGGCCGCCCGCCGAGCGACTGAGTCGTGAGCCCCGCCCAGTGTCTACAGTCGAGCGCTTGCGGGCCCCCGCGACCACGGCAGCACTGCTCAGCCTGGCCGGAGTCCTCCTCGCCGCGTGCGGGGGCTCCGGACACGCGTCCGGGCCGCCGTCGAGCCCGGCGGCGGGGCGGACCGGCCACGCCTTCGTCACCGACGGGCCGCGCCGCTCGGCTGTGCTCTGGGCCGCCGGCGACGGCGCCGACGGCGGTTCGGCAGCGAAGGCGGTCGCCGGGCTGGTCGAGCGGGGTCGTCCGGACGTCTTCCTGTACCTGGGCGACGTCTACCCCGAGGGCGACGCCCGCGCGTTCGCGCAGAGCTACGCCCCCACGTTCGGGGCACTCGCCGGCAAGACGGCGCCGACGCCGGGCAACCACGACTGGCCGGTCCACCGCCAGGGCTACGTCCCGTACTGGACCAGCGCGCGGGGCGTACGGCCGCCCCCGTACTACTCGTTCCGCGCCGGCGGCTGGCAGATCCTGTCGCTGAACTCGGAGATCGGGACCGGCCGGGGCTCGCGACAGCTGCGGTGGCTCCGCCGGCAGCTCAAGGGACCGGGCGATTGCCGGCTCGCCTTCTGGCATCGACCCCGCTTCAGCGCCGGCGTGGTGCACGGCGACTACCGGCACGTCGATCCGCTCTGGCGCGCGCTGCGCGGCCACGCCCGGCTGGTGGTCAGCGGCCACGAGCACGACATGCAGCGGATGCGGCCGCGAAACGGCCTGGTGGAGCTGGTGGACGGGGCGGGCGGCCACAGCCTCTACGGCCTTCGGCGCCGATATCCGGGGCTGGCGTTCGGGAACCGCCGCGAGTTCGGGGCGATCCGGATCGGCCTCCGCCCCGGTTTGGCCCGGATCTCCTTCGTGAACCTCGCGGGGACGGTGCTCGACCGGACGCGGGTCCGCTGCCGGACGCTCGGCGGCTAGCGGTCCGAGCCTTCGCTGGCGCCGTCCACCGCGGGCCTATCCTCGAAGGCGGCATGACGAGCGGCGTGGACACGAGCTGGGAGGACCGCGCTGCGCGGCTCGCGGCGCAGCGCCGCGCCCTTCCCGACGCCCCGGGCGTGTACCTCCTGAAGGACGCCGGCGGCAAGGTGATCTACGTCGGCAAGGCCAAGTCCCTGCGCAAACGGGTGGCGTCGCACTTCACGAAGCCGGCCGCGCGCGGGTCGCTCGACCTGACCTCGCAGATTCAAGGGGTCGACTTCGTCGCCACCCAGACCGAGGCCGAGGCGCTACTCGCCGAGCAGCAGTTCATCAAGGAGCACCGGCCGGCGTTCAACATCCGGCTGCGCGACGACAAGTCCTACCCGTACATCGGGATCTCGCTCGACGAGGCGTTCCCGCGCGTCTACTTCACGCGCGAGCGCCACCGGCGCGGGCGCGCCTACTTCGGGCCGTTCTCGAACGCCAAGCGGGTACGCGAGACGCTCGACCTGCTGGGCAAGGTCTTCCAGTACCGCACCTGCGAGGGGCCGGAGCCGGGGCGGGCCTCGGGCAGCCCCTGCCTCGACTACTACATCAAGCGCTGCCAGGCGCCGTGCGTGGGCTACATCTCGGTCGAGGAGTACCGGCGCAGCATCGAGGGGATCGTCGACTTCCTCTCGGGCCGGTACCGGCAGATCGAGCGGGCCCTCGAGCAGGGGATGCATGCGGCAGCCGACGCCCAGGAGTTCGAGCAGGCGGCGCTCTATCGCAACCGGTTGAAGGCGGTGCGCTCGCTGCTCGAGCGGCAGCGGATCGTCGGCGACGTCGGGACCCTCGACGCCGTGGGCGTCGCCGCTGAGGGCACCGACGCCAACGCGCAGGTCTTCCAGGTCCGCGACGGCGTGCTCGCCGACCGCCAGAGCTTCTACCTGGAGAATGCCGCTCGCCGCGAGGAGGGGGAGGTGGCCGAGGAGTTCATCCTCCAGTACTACGCCTCGGCGCTGGCCGTGCCGCCGCACGTGATCGTCCCGCGTCCGGTCGAGCGGACCGAGATGCTGGCCGAGGCGCTGTCCGAGCGTCGCGGCGGCCCGGTCGAAGTGCGCCACGCCGAGCGGGGCGACAAGCGCCGCATCCTCGAGCTGGCCGAGCGCAATGCGCGGCTCGCCATCGATCAGGACCGGCTGCGCTCCGAGCGCCGCCGCAGCCAGCGCATCGAGGCGCTGGACGGACTCCAGCGCGCGCTCGGCATGGAGTCGATCCCGATGCGGATCGAGTGCTTCGACATCTCGAACCTCGGCGAGACCCACACCGTCGCCTCGATGGTCGTGTTCGAGGGCGGCGCCCCGAAGAAGTCGGACTACCGGCGCTTCGGCATCCGCGGGGCGGTGCAGGACGACTACGCGGCCATGGCGGAGGTCCTGCGACGGCGGATGGACCGCTACGTCGAGCAGCGCGAGCGCTCCCCCCACGAGCGGGAGTACGACGAGAGCTTCGCGTCGGTGCCGGCGCTGATCGTGATCGACGGCGGGCGGGGGCAGCTCTCGGCCGGTCTGGCCGAGCTGCGCCGGTTCCGCGACCTCGGGACGGTGGTGGTCAGCCTGGCCAAGCGGGTCGAGGAGGTGTTCCTCCCCGGTCAGGCCGAGCCGCTTCACCTCGACCACCACAGCTCCGAGCTCCAGCTCCTGCAGCGGGTCCGCGACGAGGCGCACCGGTTCGCGATCGAGTTCCATCGCGGCCGGCGCGACCGGGCGATGACGCACTCGATCCTCGACGAGCTTCCTGGCGTCGGGCCGGCGCGTAAGCGGCAGATCCTCCAGCACTTCGGCTCGCCCGAGCGATTCCTCGGCGCCTCGCGCGAGGAGCTCGAGGCGGTCCCGGGCCTGCCCGGCAAGGTGGCCAGGGAGATCCACGCCCACCTCAATCGGACCGCCGGGCCGCGGGCGGGGGTGGGGAGCGGGGAGAGCTGAGCGATGGCCGCGCCGACCAAGGGCTCGGAGCGGAGGGCGGAGCGCGGCGAGCGCCTCCGCGACTTCGTGGTGATCACCGGCTTCTCGGGGGCCGGCAAGTCGCAGGCGATGGCGTGCTTCGAGGACGCCGGCTACTTCTGCGTCGACAACCTCCCGCCGGAGATGATCGTGGGGCTCGCCGAGCTGCTCGGGCACCGCGGAAGCAAGGTGGAGCGTGCGGCCGTGGTCTGCGACGTGCGCGGCGGCGAGTTCTTCGAGGGGCTGGTCCGGGTGCTCGACGAGCTCGCGGAGCGCGGGGTGCCCTACCGGCTGCTCTACCTCGAGGCCAGCGAGGAGGTCCTGATCACCCGCTACAAGGAGACCCGGCGGCGCCACCCGCTCGCCGGAGACGCTGCGGCCGCGCACATCGGGGGTCAGGTCGAGCGCGCCATCCGCGCCGAGCGGGCCCGACTCGCCCCCCTCCGCGAGCGGGCCGACGTGGCCATCGACACCAGCGATCTCTCGGCCTCGCGGCTGCGCCGGGTGGTGGCCGACAAGATGCTTCCGCGCGGGCAACGCGGTCGGCTCGCGGTGACCTTCCTCACCTACGGCTTCAAGCATGGGGCGCCGCGCGACACCGACCTCTCGTTCGACGTCCGCTTCCTCCCGAACCCCCACTACGAGCCCGAGCTCCGCGAGCTCACCGGCCTCGACTCCGAGGTCATCCGTTACGTCGAGGCCTCGGACGGGCTCGAGGGCTTCTACGCGCGCCTGATCCCGCTGCTCGACTACCTGCTGCCGGCCTACGAGCAGGAGGGGAAGGCGCACCTGACGATCGGGATCGGCTGCACCGGCGGGCGTCACCGATCGGTGGTGATCGGAGAGCACCTGGCGCGCCTCTACGGCAAGCGCGGCGACTACCTGGTCGACGTCGTGCACCGCGACGTGGACAAGCCGCCACGCGGCTCCTGACAGCCGCTCCCCGGCGGCCGCGCTAGATTCACGCAACCCGGCAGACCTCGAGCGGAAAGGATAGGAGCGAAATGGCCTTGAGGGCGGGGATCAACGGCTTCGGGCGGATAGGGCGGAACGTGTTCCGGGCGGCGCACGCGCGCGCGGCCGACATCGAGTGGGTCGCGGTCAACGACATCACCGACACCGAGACCCTCGCGCACCTGCTGCGCTACGACTCGATCCTCGGCCCCTTCCCCGGCCAGGTCGAGGCCACCGAGACCGGCATCGTCGTGGACGGGCGCGAGCTGCGCGTCCTCGCCGAGCGCGACCCCGCCTCGCTCCCCTGGGGCGACCTCGGCGTGGACGTGGTGATCGAGTCCACCGGCCTGTTCACGGGCAGGGACGACGCGGCCAAGCATCTCGAGGCCGGGGCCCGGAAGGTGATCATCTCGGCGCCGGCCAAGGGGCCGGACGTGACCATCGCCCTCGGGGTGAACGACGACGCGTACGACCCGGCCGAGCACCACGTCGTCTCGAACGCCTCCTGCACAACGAACTGCCTGGCCCCGGTGGCCAAGGTGCTCCACGACGCGGTCGGCATCGAGCGCGGCGTGATGACGACGGTGCACGCCTACACCGCCGACCAGCGGCTCCAGGACGCCCCGCACAAGGACCTGCGCCGGGCCCGGGCCGCGGCGGTCAACCTGGTCCCGACCTCGACCGGCGCGGCCCGGGCGATCGGCCTCGTGATCCCGGAGCTCGACGGCAGGCTCAACGGCGTGGCGGTGCGCGCCCCGGTGATCAACGGCTCGGTGGTCGATCTCGTCTGCACGGTCGAGCGGCCGACCAGCATCGAGGAGGTGAACGCGGCGTTCGCCGAACGGGCCGACGCGGGTCCGCTCGAGGGAATCCTCAAGTACACCGAGGACCCGATCGTCTCGACCGACATCAACCAGTCGCCCTACTCGTCGGTGTTCGACGCCTCGCTCACGATGGTGATCGACGAGCGGCTCGTGAAGGTGATCGCCTGGTACGACAACGAGTGGGGCTACTCCAACCGGGTGGTCGAGCTCGCCGAGCGGGTGCTCGTCGGCACGCCGGAGCGGGTTGCCTAGCACGAGGGCGGCGGACGGGGCCGCTCGGACCTTCGCCAAGCGGACGGTCCGCGACCTCGACCTGCGCGGCGGCGAGCGCGTGCTCGGCCGCGTGGACTTCAACGTCCCGCTCGAGGACGGGGCGGTGGTCGACGACTCGCGCGTGCGGGCGGCGCTTCCGACGATCGAGCTGCTGCTCGAGCGCGGAGCGCGCCTGATCCTGTGCTCGCACCTCGGGCGGCCCAAGGGGCGCGACCCGGCCACCTCGCTCGCGCCGGTCTCGCGGCGGCTTCGGGAGCTTCTCGGTGCGCCGGTCCACCAAGCGCCCGAGGTCGTCGGTCCGGAGGTGCGTCACGGCGCCGAGCGGCTCGAGCCCGGCGCGGTGCTGGTGCTCGAGAACACGCGCTGGGAACGGGGCGAGACGCGCAACGACCCAGGGCTCGCGCGCGAGCTCGCGTCTCTGGGCGATGCGTACCTGAACGACGCCTTCGGCGCCGCCCACCGGGCGCACGCCTCGACGACCGGCGTGGCCGAGCACCTTCACCCGGCGGTCGCCGGGCTCCTGCTCGAGCGTGAGGTCACCACGCTGCGCGGCGTGGTCGAGGATCCCCGGCGCCCGCTGGTCGTCGTGCTCGGGGGGGCCAAGGTGAGCGACAAGATCGCGCTGATCGACCGCTTCCTCGACGTAGCCGACGCGCTGCTCATCGGCGGGGCGATGGGCTTCAGCTTCTTCCGCGCGCAGGGTCGCCCCGGTGGCGACTCGCTCGTCGAGGAGGAGGGGGTGGAGCTGGCGCGGCGAGCGCTCGCCAAGGCCGAGCACTCCGACTGTCGCTTGCTGCTCCCGGTCGAT
>DASQXU010000112.1:0-2517 GCA_035639555.1 Thermoleophilaceae bacterium | reverse complement strand
GGCTGCCGCCGCCGCCGTTCTCCTCGCGCGCCGGCATACCTTGCGGGCGCCCGCCGCGCCGAAGCGTCTGGGTCGGCGGGTCGCGCATCGGACGCCTAGCCCCACGGGACGACGCCGCCCGGATGCTCCGGAGTCCGCGCTCGGATAGCCGGACGTATCCTGATCGTGGGGTCTGCGGACTCTCCCGCCGCCCGCACGTGGAAGAGTTTTCTCCGCTCAGCGTTGTATGCGTAAGCCCAAATCACCGTGCGGAGCGCGGCGTCGGGCGGCGAGTTCATGCGAAGCTGTTGACCATCGGAGCGGCGAGCAAAGGCGAGACATCCGTGTCCAGGGTCGAGAGACCGAACCGAGAGGTCGCGGCTGACGCGCCTGAGTCCTCGCGCGGACGCTTCCTCCACATGGCGGCGGCCGCCGGGGCGGCCCTGGTCGGCGGCGGCGTGCTGCTCGACCGCCTGCCGCCGGTGCTCGCGGCGGGGCCCTCCCCCTCTCAGGATCGGAAGATCTTCAACTTCGCACTCCTGCTCGAATACCTGCAGGCGGCGTTCTACAGGGACGGCGTCGAGCGGGCCGGGTTGCGCGGGGAGCTGCGGGAGTTCGCCGAAACGGTCGCCGAGCAGGAGCGCGAGCACGTCGCGTTTCTGCGCAAGGCTCTTGGTGCCCACGCCCGGGCCGAGCCGAAGTTCCGGTTCGGCGACGCGACGCGAGATCCGCGCAAGTTCGGCGAGACGGCGTTCAAGCTGGAGGACACGGGGGTGGCCGCGTACAACGGCCAAGTCGCGAACCTCACCAAGCCGGCGATCTCGGCCGCCGCGAAGATCGTCTCGGTCGAGGGACGGCACGTCGCCTGGATCGCCGACATCCTCGGGAAGGATCCGGCTCCGCGCGCGGCCGACCCGGGCGTGAGCGCCTCCGAGGTCAGCTCTGCGCTGGAGAAGACGGGGTTCCTGGCTTAGCCATGTCTGAGATGAGGGTGAGCCAGACGGACTTCCACTACACGCCCGAAGAGGTCGCCCTGACGCTTGCCGAAGTGGACGTAGACGGGGCGCTACAAGAGACGGCCGAAGCGGTCCTCCCCGCGACCCGGCGCGAGTTCCTCGGCAAGGTCTCGGTCGCAGCGGCGGTCGGGGCGGGGCTCGCCGCCGCCCCGGCTGCCGCGGCATCGACCGCGCAGACCAAGAACGACATCGCGATCCTCCGCTTCGACCTGGCCCTCGAGTACCTGCAGGCCGGCCTCTACACCGAGGCCGAACGGCTCGGGGCGCTCTCGCCGAAGACGCTCCATTGGTCCCGAGTCGTCGGCGCCCACGAGCGAGCACACGCGCGCGCGATCAAGGGCCTCCTGGGCAGCAAGGCGGTGAAGAGCCCAACCTTCAACTACCGCGGGGTCACGGAGGACGAACGCAGCTTCGTCAAGACCGCCGTGGCGTTCGAGGATCTCACCGCCGCCCTGCTGAAGTGGCAGGCCCCCCGCCTCGACTCGCGGGGGATCGTCGCGGCGGTGGCGACCCTTCACTCCGTGGAGACCCGCCACGCGGCCTGGATCCGTCACATCGTCGGCATACAGCCGGCAGCCACGGCCTTCGACGAGCCGTCTTCCCAGCACGAGATGACGAAGCTGATCGCTTCGACGCACTTCGTCACCTCACAACCCAAGACGACGAGTCGCAGGGAGCCGCGGTTCACCGGGTAACGGCCGATCAGTCCGGTCCGTAGCGAGCGTTTGCGAACCGGAAGTTCCCGTCGCCGAGAACGACGACCTCGAAGGTGATGTCCCGGTCGACGCCGCCGCGGAAGGTCGTCTGCGTGCAGGTGAAGCGGCCCCAGCGTCGCCCGCCATCCGCCGGGGTGCCTCGACCTTCACCGTTGCAGGTGAGCAGGCCGGGGTCGAGCGCCACTCGCTTCCCGGCGACGGTCACCGCCTCCCCGTCGAGACGGCGGATGAGCTGGGCGTACGACCACGACCCGCGCGCGCTGCCGCCCTCGCTTCGGGTGCCCCGACCGGTCTCGGTCCGTTGTGCGCTGGAGCCCGGCGCTGCCCGCTGGCCGGAGTCGCTCCCGCCCGTGTTCACGACCACGAGGAGCACGGTGACCACCGCGGCCAGCGTGAGCAGGGCCAGTCCAGCGATGATGGCCGTCCGGGGCATGGATCCGAAGAAGCCGACGGTACGCTAGCCGACTAACGCCCTGGAGCCCCCGATGCGTGCGGTCCGAGCCAGCCGTGGGCCGCGGCGGGCAGGAGCGGGCGACAGCCGACGTTTTCCGCAAGGGGCTCTGTGCGTACCCGGTAGCGTGCGGAACGGGCGGGCTCGCCCGTTGTTGAACTGTTCGACGCTGCGGTGCAGGAAGCATGAACGCTCCGAATGACTCGGTGGAGGTGGGTGCCGGCGGCATGTGCTACCTCTTGCCCATTCGGCTGGCGCAAGCCATGTTCCCGACCGAAGCTGGGGCGAAGATCGACTGCATCGAGCGCCCGACCAACTTGATCGCCGCACGCGTGCGGACCGAGCGGCGGGGCCC
>DASQXU010000111.1:0-2466 GCA_035639555.1 Thermoleophilaceae bacterium | reverse complement strand
ACCGTGAAGTGCGAGATGTCCTGGAACCCGCGCAGCCGGGGTAGCGCCTGGTCAATCTGGCGGGCGGCCTGGTGGAGCACGCGGGCCATCCTCTGCGACTGCTCGAAGGGGGCCTCGATCCGGTAGAGGCCGAGGTAGTCGGCGACCTCCTCGGTGAAGTCGACGATGTCGTCGAGGGCCGAGGCCAGGGCGTAGATGTCCTCGCGATCGATCGGCGTGACGAAGGTCTGGTTGAGGCGCCGGATGATGTCGTGCGTGATCCGGTCGCCCTCCTGCTCGCAGATCAGGATGTCGCGCGCGATCTCGTTCTTCTCCGGGTAGTCGAGCAGCATCTCCTCGAGCAGCCCGGCCGCGCGGAGGATGTTGCCCCCGGCCTCCTCGAAGATGTCGAAGAACTCGTGGTCTCTTGGGGCTATGACGCTCGAGAGGCGCATATCGCTGCTGGCCGGCGGCGGGTCGGGCGGCGCAGTCACGCTACCAGAGGGACCGGCAGATGCCTCAGCGAACGAAGCGCGCCTCCTCGATCCTGCGCGCGACGATCTCGCCGGTGTCGCCGAGGCGCTCGCGCACGGCGGCCGCGCTTCGCCGATGGTCGTAGGCGACCCGCCGCTGCTCCACCTCGCCGTTCGGGCGGACGAGGGCGTAGGCGGCGCGTGGGTCGCCGTCGAAGGGCATGCCGACGCTGCCCGGGTTGACGAGCTCCACGCCGCCCTCGGCGCGCCGGCGGAAGGCGAGGTGGGTGTGGCCGAACACGAGCCGCTCGGCGCCGACTCCGCCGAGCAGCTCGACCTCGTCGTCGCCGGGCTCGGGAAGGAAGCTGCGGACGTCCGACACGGGTGAGCCGTGGCAGTAGAGGGTCTGGCCCCGGGCGAGGCTCTCGGGCAGCGCGGCGAGCTCGGCGACCACCTCTCCCCCGAGCAGCTCCAGGCAGCGCTCTATTGCCGGCCGGACCTCCTCGGGGGCGTCGGCCGGCGAGGCGGTCCACCGCTCGCCGTTGCCGCGGATCCAGTCGGCGTCGAGCCCTCGCAGACGCTCGACGGTCTCAGCGGGCCAGGCCCCGAACAGCGCGTAGTCGCCGCCGAGCAGGTAGCGCTCGGCGCCGGCGGTCCGAGCGTCGGCGAGCACCGCCTCGAGCGCAGGCAGGTTGCCGTGCACGTCATAGAGCAGCGCCAGCACTGACGCGAGGCTAGCTCGGCTCCCGGCGCGGCGCCCTACCCAGAGGTCGCGGGGGGCGCCGGCCGCTCAGGCCGAGGTGGCGGCGGTCCCGGCGGCGCCCCCGACGACCTCGACCCTGGGAGGTCCCGGGCGATCCAGCGCAACCCGGAGGATCGCCGGCCCGCCGCCGGCCAGCACCGCATGCACGCGATCGATCGCCTCCGCGGCGTCCGACCGCCCGACTCCGCACGCGCGCAAGAACCGGCCGGCCATCTCCATGTCCCCGGGCTCGACCTCGAGCTCCTCGACGTGGAGCCGTGCGCGGGCCCCGGTCTTGGCGCGGACGAGGCAGACAGCGAGGTCGTCGGGCACCCTGTCGGCCTCCGCCGCGACCCGCTCGACGAGGTCCTCAGCGGTGGCCCCCGCCGGAAGCTCCCGGACCAGCTGGACCAGCCGGTCGTCGCCGAGCAGCCTCCCCCTCGTGCGCGCCTCGGGGAGCCCGTCGGTGTAGAGGCAGGCGACCGCACCGGCCGGGAGCGAGATCGTGGTCTGGCGCAGCCCGGTGGGGATGCCGAGCCCGATCGGCGGCGAGGAGGCGGCGACCACCGGCCGGTGGTCGGCGCCGCCCGCGATGATCGGCGGCGGGTGCCCGGCTGACGCGTAGGTCAGGGTCCCCGCGCGGGTGTCGTGCACGGCCAGCAGCACGGTGGCGAAGCGCCCGTCTCCGGTGCGCTCGAGCGCCTCTCCGGTGAGACGGAGGGCATCGCGCAGCCCGACTCCGGCCTCGACGTGCGCGCGGAGCGTGTACCGCAGGAACGCGGTGCCGGCGAGCGCCTCGCGGCCGTGGCCGGAGATGTCCCCGACCATCGCGCACACCCGCCCCTCGGGCAGGGAGAACAGGTCGTAGAAGTCGCCGCCCGCCGCCGGCCCCTCGGCGGGGCGGTAGGCGGCCGACGCGCTGAGGCCGCGCAGCCGGGCCGGCACCGGGGGAAGCAGCGCGGCTTGGAGCGCGCCCACGTCCCGCGTCAGCGCGGCGCGCTGGCGGGCGAGGCGGCGCGCCCGCAGGACCGTCAGCAGCGCCCCCCCGAGCAACATGACCGCGAGGGCGCCCACCGCGGCGAGCAGGACCCCGAGCGCTCCGGGCGCGTCGTGGATCGTGCGACTCAGCCCCGTGCCTGGACGGCTGTGCTTAGGAGCGCGTCGGTTCGGTCGCGCGCCGTGCTTTCGGTCGGGCGTCCGCCGATGTGCCGCCGCGTCCCGCCGCGCCGGCGAACCGGCGGGCGTAGCCGCCGGGCCGCCGAGTGGACCGGG
>DASQXU010000110.1:0-2697 GCA_035639555.1 Thermoleophilaceae bacterium | reverse complement strand
CATCGCCTACGGGCTGCGCAACCCGTTCCGCTTCACTTTCCGCCCTGGGACCAGCGAGCTCTGGGTGGGTGACGTGGGCTGGGGCGACTCCGAGGAGCTCGACCGGGTCCTTAGCCCGACCGACTCGGTGGCGGAGAACTTTGGGTGGCCATGCTACGAGGGGCCCGCGCGCCAGCCCGGCTACGACGGGGCCAACCTCAATATCTGCAACAACCTCTACGCCCAGGCGGGCGCGGTCACCGACCCCTACTACACCTACCACCACAGCGCCCAAGTCGTCCCCGGCGAGACCTGTCCGACCGGGAGCTCGTCGGTCACTGGGCTGGCGTTCTACCGCGGCGGTCCCTACCCGCCGGAGTACGACGGGGCGCTGTTCTTCGCCGACTACTCGCGGAACTGCATCTGGGCGATGCAGCCAAGCGGCGGGGGGCTGCCGAACCCGTCGAACATCAAGACCTTCGTGGCCGGGGCGGCCACCCCGGTCGACCTCGAGACCGGCCCCGGCGGCGACCTCTTCTACGTCGACTTGACCGGGGGGACGGTGCGGCGGATCGAATTCCCCGCCGGAAACCACCCCCCGACCGCGGTGGTGGGGGCAACCCCGAGGAGCGGCGACGCCCCGCTCACCGTCAGCTTCGAGGGCAGCGGCTCGACCGACCCCGACCCCAGCGAGACCCTCAGCTACGCCTGGGACCTTGATGGCGATGGCGCCTACGACGACTCGAGCTCCGAGCAGCCGACCTATACCTACACGAGCCCCGGCACGTATTACGCCAGCCTCAAAGTGACCGACAGCCACGGGGGAACCGGGACGGCCTCGCTCTCGATCAGCGTGCACCAGGCAGCAAACCCCACCGTGCTTCCGGGGATCCTTCGAGGGACCGTGCCCCCGCGGATCCTAGGACTAAAGGCGAAACCGCTGCGGGGTGGCGTCCGGTTTAGCTTCCGGCTGTCCAAGGCCGCCACGGTCAGGGTCAGCCTCTACCTGCGCGGGAAGCTCCGCGCTCGCGCGAAGAAGCGCCTTCATGCTGGTAGGCGGAGCATCACCGTCCGCAGGCTGCGCCCTGGCCGCTACCGCGCCGTCCTCGTGGCGACCGACTCAGCCCGTAAGGACTCACGGCCAGCCCGCGCTCGGTTCAGGGTACGGCCGCGCTAGCCCGAGAGCGGCTCCTCGAGCGAGCGACGGTCAGCCGGACTCCTGATTGCTGCGCTGACGGCCGTTGTTAGGGGCGCTCCACGGTCATCGTCAGCGCAACGTTCTCCGTGCGACCGTACGCACCGACGGCGACAGGCGGCACAACGTGCGCGGTGACACGGCCCTGGTGGTGCTCGCGATCGCTCGCCGGAGGTCGGTCGACGAAACCGTCGATCACGACCTGCATGTGCTTCTCCGAAGCTAACGCCGCCGGCTACCCGCCGCCGGCCACCGCGGGCAGGATCGTGACCTCGTCGCCGTCCTCGACCGGCGTGTCCAGCCCGTCGAGGAAGCGGATGTCCTCGCCACCCACGTACACGTTCACGAACCGCCGGAGGTCGCCGTCCTCGGCGATCCGCTCGCGAAGGCCGTCGTAGCGGTCATAGAGACCGTCGAGGACCTCGCCCACCGTGGTGGCGCCGTCCACGTCGGTCTCCGCCTCGCCGCCGGTCACCGCGCGGAGCTGGGTCGGGATCTTGACCGTCACGGACATTGGGACCCGGGATTCTACGAGGCGCGGAGGCTATACCGCTGCGAGTGGCTCGCCTTCGAGGGCGGTGCCGAACGACTCGGTGGTGGGCTCGATCTCGTGGACCTCGAAGGTCCCGCGGACGGCGTCGAGGGTCTTGAGCCCCTCCCCGGTGATGACCAGGACCACGCGCTCGCTCGGATCGATCTCGCCCCGCTCGGCCAGCCTGCGGAGGACCGCCGTGGTGACCCCGCCCGCGGTCTCCGTGAACACTCCGGTGGTCTCGGCGAGCAGCCGGACGCCCTCGCGCACCTCCTCGTCGGACACCGCATCGATCGAGCCGCCGCTGCGGCGGGCGAGCTCCAGGGCGTAGGGGCCGTCGGCCGGGGTGCCGATGGCGAGCGACTTGGCGATCGTGTCCGGCTTGACCGGCCGGCAGAAGTCCTCGCCCGCCTCGAACGCCCTGGCGACCGGCGCGCACCCGGCCGCCTGCGCCCCGCACATGATCGGCGTGTCGCCCTCGAGCAGCCCGACCTCGCGCCACTCGTCGAAGCCACGGGCGATCTTCGTGAACAGCGAGCCGGAGGCGATCGGGGCCACTACCCGGTCGGGCAGCTCGAACCCGAGCTGCTCCGCGATCTCGAAGGCCAGCGTCTTCGAGCCCTCGGCGTAGTAGGGGCGGACGTTGACGTTGACGAAGGCCCAGTCACGCTCGGCCGAGAGCTCGGTGCAGAGGCGGTTGACGTCGTCGTAGGTGCCCTGCACCGCGACGAGGCGGGTGCCGTAGACCCCGGTGGCCAGGATCTTCTGCTCCTCGAGGTCGGCCGGGATGAACACGTACGACTCGAGGCCGGCGGCCGCGGCGTGGGCCGCCACCGCATTGGCGAGGTTCCCGGTCGAGGCGCACGCCACGACCTGGTATCCGAGCTCCTGGGCCTTCGCGAGCGCGACCGTGACCACCCGGTCCTTGAAGGAGTGGGTGGGATTGGCGGCGTCGTTCTTCACCCAGACCTCGCGCAGGCCGAGCTGTGCG
>DASQXU010000109.1:0-6893 GCA_035639555.1 Thermoleophilaceae bacterium | reverse complement strand
GCTCCTCCAGCGCCGCGCCGATGGCCGGCCCCTCGTTCTTCACCGACCGCACGAGCACGGCGATCTGCGAGGGCGAGACCCCCTCGGCGGTCACCAGGCGCTCCGCCTCCGCCGCCACGGCCTGGCCCTGCTGCTCGACCGCCTCGACGAGCTGCGCCTCCGCCACCACGACATCCACGGCAATCCGGCCCCGCTTCTGGCCAGCTTCGTGGCGCGGATCGACCGCCTGCGCGACGAGATGATCTCGGCCGAGGACTACCTCGCTTACGCGGAGCGCCGCGCCGCGGAGGCGGGCGACTCGGATGCCGCCCGGGCCAGCGCGGCGCGGGAGCTCGAGTTCGGACGGCTCTACATCGATCACGACCGGCTCCTGGCCGAGCGCGGCGCCCTCGACTTCGGCGCGCTCATCGTGCGCGCCTTCCGGTTGCTCCACGAGCACCCCCACGTGCGCGAGCGCGTCGCCGACCGCTTCAGGCACGTGCTGGTCGACGAGTACCAGGACACGAACTTCGCCCAGGGCATGGTGCTCCGGCTGCTCGTCGAGGAGCACCGCAACGTCGCGGTGGTGGGGGACGACGACCAGGGGATCTACCGCTTCCGGGGCGCGTCCGAGAAGAACCTGCGCGACTTCGAGCGCGAGTTCCCGGACGCGAAGGTCGTGCGCCTGGAGCGCAACTACCGCTCCGGACGGCGCATCCTCGACGTCGCTCGGGCCGTGGTCGAGCCGACTCCGGACCGCATCGAGAAGAACCTGCAGGGCCGGCCCGGCGGCGAGGTTCGATTCTGGCGCTGCTCGTCCGAGCGTGCCCAGGCGCAGGCGGTCGCCGCCGAGGTGGAGCGGTTGATCACCGCGGGAACGCCGCCGTCCGAGATCGCGGTTCTCGTGCGCTCGGTCAAGGGCGAGGCGCCGGTGCTGGCCTCGGCGCTCGAGGAGCGAGCCGTCCCCTTCCGGCTCACCGGCTCGGCGGCGTACTTCCAGCGCGCCGAGGTGCGCGACG
The DNA here is from genome assembly GCA_035639555.1 of Thermoleophilaceae bacterium. Classification (GTDB taxonomy): domain Bacteria; phylum Actinomycetota; class Thermoleophilia; order Solirubrobacterales; family Thermoleophilaceae; genus DASQXU01. The sequence continues at coordinate 5,895 of DASQXU010000109.1, read as the reverse complement.
TGCTCGCCTGGCTGCGGCTGCTCGCCGACCCGAACGACTCGGGGGCGGTGGTGCGCGCGCTTTCGCGTCCGCCGATCGAGCTCCGCTCCGTGGACGTCGCCCGGCTCACGCAGCTGGCCCGTCGGCGCAAGCTCGACATGCCCTCGGCGGTCGAGTGCGCGCTCGAGGGTCCGGGGCTCTCGCCCGAAGGCCGCGAGCGGGCGGCGGCCTTCCTGCGTCTCTACCGCTCGGCCTGCTCCGCGTTCGACGACCGCCGCCCGGACGCCTTCGTGTTGCGGCTGATCGAGCGCATCGGGCTGCGGCGCCAGCAGGTCTTCGCCACCCAGGCCGACACGGTGGAGCGCCTGCGCAACATCGCCAAGCTCTCCGAGCTAGCCACCGCGTACGTGCGCCGGGAACCGAACGCGACGCCGCGGGACTTCACGCGCTACCTCGCCGCGGTGGCCGAGTCCGGGCTGAGCGAGGAGGAGGCCCCGGCGCCGGTTGCGGTGCCGGCCGTCCGGGTCATGACCATGCACGCGGCCAAGGGGCTCGAGTTCGACCGCGTCTTCGTGCTCGGCCTCTCGGCGGGGCGGATGCCGGGCGCCGTCCGCCCGAAGCGGCCCGACGATGTCCCGGACGAGCTGCTCAAGGAGTCGCTGCCCGAGGCCGGCCGACGCGTACGCCAGGAAGCGGAGCTCCGTCGGCTGCTCCACGTGGCGATGACCCGCGCGCGCAAGGGGCTCGTACTCGCCTGGCCGGCGAGCGTCGTCCCCGGAGCCACGCCAAGGCCCTCGCCCTTCTACGAGCAGGCCCGGGCGGCGCTAGGAGCCGAGGAGGAGGTGATGGAGGAGGAGCTCTTCGGCCCGGCCGAGGGGCTGCATTCGACCTTCCGCCTGATGCGCGACGAGCTGCTCGACACCGTGCCCAGGGTTGGCGGCCGGCTGGGCGAGATGCGCCTCGACACCTACCTCGACGTCGCGCAGGCAGTGGCCCGGTACCTCGAGCTGATCAAGGTCGCGGCTCTGATCGAGCGAACCAAGGAAGGCGAGGGCCTTGAGCCCGCCCTCGCCGAGATCAACGACGTGCTCGGACAGAGCGCGACCCCCGAGCAGCGCGAGTTCCTGCGTGCCTCGGGGCTCGACGACTGGTTGCGGGACTCCGAGCGCGAGGTCGCCCGCCGGCCGGTCGGCGCAGAGAACGGTTCCGAGCCGTCACTTGATCCGTTCATCCCCCGCCAGGGAGAGGGCCTCATGCTCTCGGCCTCGGACATCGAGACCTACCGCGTCTGTCCGCTCAAGTACAAGTTCGCCCGGGTCTTCCGCATCCCGCAGGAGCCGACGATCCACCAGCGCTTCGGCATCGTCCTCCACCAGGTGCTCGAGCGGTTCCATACCGGAGGCGGCGGTAGCCTCGACCGTCTGCTCGAGCTGTTCGACGCCTCCTGGCGCCGAGCCGGCTTCGGCGACTCGGACGACGAGCGGCAGTTCCGGGCGCGCGCCGTGGAGGCACTCGAGCGCTACCACCGGCTCGACCGCGCCTCGCCGGCCGAGCCCGTGTGGTTCGAGCGCAGCTTCGCCTTCCGCCTGGGTCGTCACCAGCTGCGCGGACGCGTCGACCGGGTGGATCGACGGCCCGACGGCAGCTACGAGCTGATCGACTACAAGACGGGCAAGGCCAAGAGCGCGGCCGAGCTGCGGGAGGACGTGCAGCTCTCGCTCTACCAGATGGGCGCCCGGGAGTCGTGGCGGCTGCCGATCTCCGCGCAGAGCTACCTCTACGTGATGTCCGGCGAGAAGGTGCCGGTCGAGCAGTCGAACGAGGAGCTCGACCGGGTGCGCGAGACGGTGGGCGCGATCGCCGACGGCATCCTCAGACAGGACTTCGAGCCCAAGCCGTCGGCCGAGGTCTGTCGCTTCTGCGACTACCGGATCATCTGCCCGGCCGCCGAGAAGTAGGGGCTAGCCGCTAGCGGGGCCCCCGCCCCCGGGTCCGCGCTGGCGCAGGAAGCGCTGGAAGTCGCTCGCGATCGTCTCCGCCGAGGGGATCCGGCGCTCGCTCGACCGGTCGGCTTCGACCTCGTCCATCGCCGACTCGAGCCGCTCGACGAAGGCCTTGACCTCGGGGTCGCTCGCCACGGCCGCGCTGACCTGGCGCTCGTACTCCTCGGCGGCGCGCTCGAGCTCGCCGGCGTCGACGGCCAGCCCGGCGGCCCCCTCGAAGGCCCGGACCAGGGCGAGCGCGACCTTGGGGTTGGGCGTCGCGGCCACGTAGTGGGGCACCGACGCCCACAGGCTCGCCGAGGTCACGCCGCCGGTCCGGCAGGCGTGGTGGAGGACGCCGACGATGCCGGTCGGCCCCTCGTAGCTCGTGCGCTCGAACCCGAGCCGCTCCATGAGCGACTCGTCCGAGGCGATCGCCGTGACCCCCACCGGGCGGCTGTGGGGAACGTCGGCGAGCAGGGCACCTAGGGTGATGACCAGCCGGGCGCCAAGCTCGCGCGCCACCTCGAGCACCGCGCCGGTGAAGCGGCGCCAGCGAAGCGAGGGCTCGACGCCTTGGAGCATCAGGAGGTCGCTGTCCGCCCCCGGGACCCGGGCGGCGGAGATGAGGTTCTGCGGCCAGTCGATCTCGCGCGTCCGTCCTGCGGCCAGCCGCACGGTCGGTCGGACGGCCGTGAAGTCGTAGAACTCCTCGGGGTCGATCCGGGCGACCTCCTCGGACTCGAACGTGCCACGGATGAACGAGAGCGCGGCCGAGGCCGCCTCGCCGGCGTCGTTCCAGCCCTTGAAGGCGCAGACCATGATCGGGCTGCGGAGCTTCGGGCGGTCGGTCCAGATCACATCGGCCATGTGAACATTCACGGTACCCGGGTGGGACCAAGTGAACCGCCACCGCGGCGTCCGAGCCGCCGCCCAAGATTGGCGTGTGACCGTCGAGGCGCCCGAGCGCCCCACGATCGCCGAGCTCCGCGCGGGCACCCGGGTGGACGGCATCTACGCCTGCACCCGCAAGGACCGCGCGGCCGCCCGGAACGGCGTCCCGTACCTCGCGCTCGAGCTCCGCGACCGCACCGGCTCGCTGACCGCTCGGGCCTTCCGCGACGCCGACTTCCTGGCCGGCCAGTTCGAGCGCGGGGACCTCGTCCGGGTCCGGGGGCGGGCGGTGCGCTTTCGAGGCGAGCTGCAGCTCGAGCTCGATGCGATCTCCCGGGTGGAGGCGGAGAGCGCCGACCCGACCGAGTTCTTACCGGTCGCCTACCGCGACCTCGACGAGCTCGATGGCTTCCTTGAGCACCTCGCGGCCGAGGTCCACGACCGCGACTACGCCGCTCTGCTCGATTCGTTCCTGGGCGACGGCGCATTCCGGAGGGCGCTCCGACGCGCCCCCTGCACGCGGTCGGGCCACCACGCCTACCTGGGTGGGTTGCTCGAGCACACCGTGGCCGTCGCGACCCTCGTGGCCGAGACGTGCACCCTCCATCCCCGGCTGAACTCCGACCTCTTGATGTGCGCTGCAGCGCTGCACGACGTCGGCAAGACGCGCGAGTTCGAGCTAGGCGCCGAGATCTCGTTGAGCGAGGAGGGCGCGATGGTCGGCCACGTGGCCATGGGCCAGGCGATGGTGGTCGAGCGGGCGGGCCGGCTTCCGCGCCTTCCCGCCGAGAAGCTAAACGCCCTCGTCCACTGCCTGATCGGCCACCACGGCCCGGAGGCGCTGCCCGGGCGACGCTTCCGCTCGCCTGAGGCGCTCGCGCTCTACCGCCTCAACTCGCTCGACGCAACCGTCAAGGGCGCGCTCGAGCACGGCCTTCCATGACGGTTCGCCCCGCGGAGCGGCGCGACTTCCCCCCCGTCACCGCACTGCTCGAGGAACTGGGGCGGGCCACGGTCACGGACGCGACCCGGGACGAATGCCGTGCCATCTTCGAGCGCCACCTCGACGACCCGATGGCGGCTCACCTGGTCGCCGACGAGGGCGACGGCCGCGTGGTGGGATTCTGCTCCCTCCATTTCCGCGAGCGCCTGAACTTCGCCGCCCCCGACGCCTGGGTTCCGGACCTCATCGTCACCGCCGCGGCCCGCCGTGTCGGGGCCGGCTGGGCCCTCCTGTCAGAGGCCGAGCGCCTCGCCCGCGAGCGCGGCTGCTGGCAGCTCACGCTGGAGTCGGCCCACCACCGCACCGACGCCCACCGCCTCTATCTGGCGTTCGGGATGGAGGACGCCGGAAAGATGTTCAGGAAGCCGCTTGGCTGAAGGCCCCCCTCGCACGCGGGGGATTGCCGCTGCACCGAGGCGCCGGTAACCCCGTAATTTCCGGGATCGGCGTGGCGGCGCGCCGCGTCGGGACCTGGACGAACGCCTTCGTCTTTGAGAGAGTCGCCTCGGGCGCGGGTGACCGCGAGCTAAAGAGCAGGATCAAGAGGCTTTGTCCTGCCGCGCTGCTTATCCCTTACGGATGACCTAAAACGTGCGCGCCTCGGTGCGGCCCCGCGCCCTTCGCTTCCGCTGGCCCGCCCCTAGACTCGCCCGCGGAGCGGCAGGGGCCTGGTGGCCCATCCGGTCTTCAAAACCGGCAGGGCGGAGCAGCCCTCCGCTTGGATGGTTCGATTCCATCGCCGCTCCGTAGGCCGGATTTCGCTCGACGCTGAACTCCCGGCGCGACCCCGACCGGTCAGCGCGGCCGGGGATCGTTCTGCTTGGCGCGACGCTGGTCGCGGGGGTCGAGCTCGTGCTGCCCCTCGCGGAGCCGCTCACCGCGCCGGCGCGTATCCAGGTTCACGACCCGGAGCGCGACTGGGTCACCTCCGAGGAAGTCCCGGCGTTCGAGCCCGGCAAGGCCGAGTACCGCGTCCCGGCGCTGCAGTTCCCGGCCGGGCGAGCGCTTCGACTCTATGGCGAGGCGGGCGCCAGCAACGAGATCTTCGTGACCGACCCGGTTCCGGCGCGCAAGCGACCGTACAGGCGCGTCGGGCCGGACGCCGGTACCCAGATCGAGCTCCTGATGGACGGGGGGCTCGACGTCCTGTTCGAGATCGCGGAGCTGATGCGGCCGGAGCTGATGCGCATGAACGCGCTTGTGCCCGGCCGGACACCGCAGCCCCGCGGCGACGACGGGGACGGGGCGCGCCCGGAGCCGACGCTGCGGCCGCGTGGCGGCCAGACGCTGGAGGACTACATCGCGGCCTGCGCCGCGGTCGCCAACGAGCAGCTCATCGAGTGGGCGCTCGTCCTGCCGAGCCTCCCCTCGCTCGGGTTGCGGATCAGATGGCCGATCGCGGGGGATTCCTCACGAGCGAAACGGCCGACGAGGCGGCCGACATCGGGCAGCAGGAGGACAAGCAGGAAGAGAAGGCGCCGCCGCCGGACTTCGAGACCGCGCTGCGCCATGCGACCGAGCACCGGCGCCGTCAGCTTCGGCGGTTCTGCGAGGTCGCCCTAGACCGCGCGGCGGGGTGGCCGAATTCGATGCGCGCACTGCTCGCGCGCTTCGTCCTCACCGGCGCGGCGCTCGGCCTGTGGCCGGACGACGACGAGCCGGACAGGATCCTCGTCGAGCTCGTCGAGATGCTCGCGGCGCCCGGCGACGAGCCGATCGAGGCCGAGGAGCGTGCGGTCACGACCTACATCGGCGTCGCGCTCGCGGTCCTGCGCTCGCGCGTGACCCGGCTCTCGCGAAACGACGAGCCGACGCTTCGTTACCGGGACGCGGTCGCGGCGGCCGCCCGGCGCGGGCGCGACGAGGTGGACGAGGAAGTGCTCGTGCGCCTGGCGGCGTCCCTGGAGGAAGGCTTCGGCGCGACCGTCGGCTATGAGCGCGTCGCAAGCTCGATGGCCGAGCTCAAGCGGCCCACCGGCGGCCTCGAGGCCGCGATCGCGGCCCTGAGCGCGGACTACGGGACGCGCGCGAGCGCTG
>DASQXU010000108.1:0-8339 GCA_035639555.1 Thermoleophilaceae bacterium | reverse complement strand
GTACTGGAAGTGCGCGCGGATCTCGCCGCTGTCCACATCCACGGCGACGCCGCAATCGGTGTAGAGGTTGTCGCCCTCGCGGACCTCTCCGTCGAAGTCGGGACACGGGTTGCCGGTCCCGAAGTAGAGGAGGTTCAGGTCCGGGTCGTAGCTGGGGGTGACCCAGCAGTTGGCGCCGCCGCGGGCCCAGGCCTCGCCCTCGGAGGGCCAGGTCTCCGAGCCCGGCTCCCCGGGCTTCGGCACCATGTAGCACCGCCAGACCTGCTCCCCGGTCTCGCGGTTGAACGCGTCCGCGTGGCCGCGCACACCGAACTCCCCGCCGGAGCTCCCGACGATGACCATGTCCTTTACGACTAGGGGAGCGACCGTGGCGCTCTCACCGGCCCGCACGTCGCCGTACGTCGTGTCCCAGACCTTCTTACCGGTCTGGGCGTCGAGCGCGATGATGTGGGCGTTCGCGGTGACGACGAAGACCTTCCCGTCGGCCACGGCGACGCCGCGGTTCACGTTGCCGCAGCAGAGTGACACGTCGTATGGGATCGCGTGCCTGTACTGCCAGAGCTGGTTTCCGTTCCGAGCGTCGACGGCCCAGACCCAGCCGTCCCAGCCCGAGACGAACATGACTCCATCGACGACGATCGGGGCGGCCTCGAACGAGTACGTCGACTTGCCCGCGTGCAGGCCCACCGAGCCGCACTGGAAGACCCACGCCGGACGGAGCTGGCTGACGTTCTCCTTGTTGATCTGGTCTAGCGGGCTGTACCGCTGCCCGTTGTAGGCCCCGTAGTACGTAAGCCAGTTCTGGGGCTCGGAGCGAGCGTTGAGAATGCGGTCGTAGGTGACGCCCTCGGCCACCGGCGGGGCCTCGCCGATGATCGGGCTGAGGGACGAGTTGTCGACGGCTTGCCCTGCGTCGACGTACTCCTCGGTTGCCATCAAGCACTCCTCTCCACGATTTGTTGTGCCGAGCGGTCGAGCTACGGGCGGGGCTGCGGCGGCCGGTCGAGCTTGGCGTCGTCCGGAACCTCCCCCTGCACCACGATCGCCCCGGTCAGCCCGCGGCCCTCGTCGTTCCCGGTGCGGGAGCCGTACCAGTAGTACCCCGGGCCGTCCAGCGTGAGGTTGGCCGTCCCGCGCGAATGATTCACGAGCCAGATGAACTGGTAGTCACCGTTGCTCGGCAGGACCGCACAGTGGGTGTTCTTGTCGTCGTTGAAGAGCTCGAGCTCGAGCTCGCCGCCATGCGGCAGGACGAGAACCCCGGGGTCGTACACGAGCTCGTCCTCCGGGATCCGAATCGTGGCGCGCATCTTGCCGCCGGATGCCTCCTCGGCATACCCGACGTTCCCCCGCCCAAGTATTCGACCGAGCGTCGCCCCATTCTGCTTGTCAAGGTCCGCTTGCTTCTCGGCCAAGGCGACCTCCTCTTTTGGTCGGATTTTGGGGGCGAGAGACTACTACTTCTTCAGCGCGCTGTCAGGCTGATTCCTTCCTGAGCCGCGCCGTCAGCCGGACGCGCTCCCGGCGCGGCTCCTCGAAGGTCATGTAGCCCCAGTCGAGGGGCGACTCCTGGCGGTAGTTCTTGCGCAGGGCGCGCGCGATCGTGGCCTTCATCAGCTCCTTGCCGAGGTAGAACGCGTGCGTGGCCTCGTCGACCCCGAGCTGGTCGAAGATCTCGTTGAAGTCGGTTCCCTTGACGAAGAGCTCGGCGTTGAAGACGTAGATCCAGTCGGCGTCGGCGAAGATGCGGAAGTTCGGGTCGGTGACCTGGGCATGCAGCTCCCGCAGCTCGGACTCCGCGTAGGGGCGAAGGTCCTCGTCCTTCACCGTGAGCAGCCGCCCGTCGACGTGCTTGGGTGGCGTGCCCCGCTCCTGCGCGTAGTGCATGAGCTGGGCTGCGAGCACCGCCTCCCGGACGGCGCCACGCGCCCAGTCGATGACCTCGGTGGTGAGCACGTTGCGGATGCCGAGCTCCTGGCAGAAGCCGATGAGCAGCGCGGTGACCCCCGTGCTGTCGGCCTCGGTCAGCTCGGTGAGGTTGCCGATCCCCATCAGCATCTCCACCTCGGGATGGCGGCGGCGCACCTCGAGATAGCGCCCGAGGCTGGCTGCGAAGCCGGCGCCGATCGGCTCGATGATCGGGTCGACGAGGTACGGCTTGCCGAGCCGCTCGAGGTGGGCGATCGTGGCCTCGAGGCTGTCCAGGTCCTCGGGCGTGTCGGGGATTAGGACGGGGGTCGCGTTCAGGCGCTCGGCAACGTCGCGGTTCGACCCGTTGAGGCTGAGGACGTAGTCGACGCCAGCCTCGTCGGCCATCAGGATCTCCTCGCGGTCCATCGTGTCGATGCTCAAGGTGAAGCCGCGTTCGCGCAGCTCGGCGATCACCGCGGGACCGTCGTCGAGCCAGCGCCGGTCGAGCGAGAGGCCCAGGTCGATGACGTCGGCCCCGGCGTCGCGGTAGTAGCCCGCAAGCTCCAGGATGCGCTCGAGGCTCAGGCTGGGGACATGGTTGATCTCCGCGAACACGCGGATATCGCGCGGACCGTAGCTGGCGCGCGCGTCCTCCTGCCCGAACCAGCTCGGGAGCTGCTTGAGGTCCGCGGGGCCCTTCTCGACCGGAAGTCCGAAGCGCTCGGCCAGCACGTCGGTCTCCCCCTCGCAGAGGCCGGGGATCATGATCTTCGTGACCGTCTCGGAGGGCTCGAGGAAGCGCGCGATCCAGGAAGTGGTCATCAGCGCAGCGACCGTGATCTTCATGACCGCGATCTCGTAGTCAAACGGCAGCTCGGCGCGCTCGAGCGTGTCGCGGAGGGCCGGCGCGGCGAGCCTGCCGGTCACGAACAGGAGCCGCTCGGCCACGGGCGTGTCCGGGTGGGGCGCTGTTCGAGCGCGCCCCTTACTTACTGCGTACGAACTTGTTCGGGGTCCCCTCGAGCGGGCTATCGGAGTCCGGCCGCCACAGCACGTGGTCCTCGATCACGCGCGCGAGCGCGAAGTCCTTGTCCGTGATGCCGCCGCTCACGTGGGTCTTGAGCTTCACCCACAGCTTGCCCCAGGTCACGGACAGGTCGGGGTGATGGTAGGCCGCCTCGGAGAGGTACCCGATGGTGTTGACGAGCATGAGCGTCGTCGGCCAGCCGTCGGTGTTGTACTTGCGCCGCAGCCACCCGTCGTCGAGGTACCAGCCGTCGAGGCCGTGCTCCTGGATCTTCGCCTCGACCTCCTCGTCGGTGTACGGCTTCTGCTTTACCTCTGTCTCCATACGATCGCCTCCTTGGAGAGCACTACATCACAACGCCGCCATTGATGTTGACGGCCTGACCCGTGACGAACGACGCCTCGGGTGACGCGAGCCAGAGCGCGGCCGCGGCGACGTCTTCCGGCCGGCCCCAGCGTGCGAGAGGTGTGGACTCCGCGACCGAGCGGTGGAAGTCGCGATCGGCTTCCCGCGCGAACCCGGTCTCGATCCACCCCGGGCACAGGACGTTGACGCGGACCCGGGGCGCCAGGCCGCGCGCCAGGCTCTTGCTGAAGGAGAGGACGCCGCCCTTGACGGCGCTGAACAGCTCGGGGTTCTCGCCGCCCATTCCAGCAGTCACATGATCCCAGCTCATGTTCAGGATGGTCCCACCGCCCGGCTGCTCGCGCATCACTGCGCCGGCCGCGTAGGAGCATGCGACCGTCCCCTTCAGGTCGACCGCGAGCAGGACGTCGAGCTTGCGCTCCCACTCCCACCTGGCCGGCTCTCCCGTTAGCACGTCCGCGCCGGCGTTGTTGACCCACACGTCGAGCCCGTCGAGCCGTTCCCGGGCCTCCGCGACCAGCGCCTCACAACCCGCCCGGGCGCCCAGGTCGGCCTGGGCCACGAGGGCGCGGCCTCCGAGCCGCGCGATCCGCTCGGCGATTTCCGACGCTCCTTCCGCGCTGTCCCGGTGGGTCACGAGCACCGTCGCTCCGGCGCCGCCGAACGCCTCGGCGATCGCGGCGCCGATGCCGCTACTCGCGCCGGTGACCACCGCCCGCACCCCGTCGAGCCACGGCCCGTCCGGCTGCGTCACCTGCTCCGCCATTTCGCCTATACAGTGCCCCAAATGCCCGTCAAGCAGACGGCGCGGCGGAGCCCGGTCTCGACAGGCGGCGCCGCTCGTCTCGGCCCCGAAGAGGTCGCGCGCGCCGCGCAGCTGGCCTGCGTCTTGGAGGCGAGCGCCGAGAAGCCGGGCAACGTGACGCCGAGCCACGACTTCGACGACACTTCCTACGAGGACATGCTGCAAAGCGGGATCGCGCTCGGCCCCGAGCTCGGCCGCGCGGGCGAGCGGACGGTCGGCGAAACCGTGCTGGCCGCCGTGCGCGCCTCACGCGGCGCCGCCGGCGCGAACACCAACCTCGGGATCGCGCTGCTGCTCGCGCCGCTCGCGCGCGCGGCGCTGATCGGTGGGCCGCTCCGGGAGCGCCTCGGCGATGTGCTGCGCGCGCTCACCGTCGACGACGCGCGATTCGCCTACGCGGCGATTCGCCTGGCGGGCGCCGGCGGCCTCGAGGAGCCGGTCGAGCACGACGTGCGCGGCGAGCCCCGCGTGACCCTGCGCGAGGCCATGGCGGCGGCCGCGCAGCGTGACACGATCGCCAGCGAGTACGTCACCGACCATCGGGTGACGTTCGAGCTCGGCCTCCCGGCCCTCGCCGATGCCCTGGACGATGGGCTGCCCCCGCGCGACGCGATCGTCGAGCTGGCCCTGCGCCTGCTCGCCGCCGTCCCGGACACCCTGATCGCCCGCAAGCGCGGGGCGGACGCGGCCGGCCGCGTGGCGGCGCGCGCCGGGCAGGTCCTCGCCGCCGGCGGCGTGCGCACCGCGGGAGGCCGGACCGCGCTGGCCGAGTTCGACGCATCGCTCCGCCGCGACGGCAACGCGCTCAACCCGGGGACCACGGCCGATCTCGTCACCGCCGTGCTCTTCGTGGCACTGCTGGAGGGTTTGCTCTGAGCGGACGCCCGGGGGCGGTGGGCGAGCCGATCCTGGTGATCGCGGTCAGCGCGCGCATGCTCGCGGAGCTGGGGGTGAGAGCCGGCTACGACGTCGTGGCGCTCGACCGCTTCGGGGATCTCGACCTGCGGCGGCTCTGCCCGAGCGTGTCCGCACTGCGAGACCTCGGCGGACGCGGCGGGATGGCTGCGCTAGTGGACGCCGCGGAGAAGATCCAGGCGCCGAGCGTGATCTACGGCGCGGGACTCGAGAACAAGCCGGGCCTCGTTGCCCGGCTGGCAGCCGGCAGGAGCCTGCTCGGGTGCCCGCCCGAGACCCTCGCCCGGGTACGCGACCCGGCTTCGCTTGGCGCCTCGCTCCGCGCGGCCGGCCTCGCCTATCCGTCGACATTCGGTGCCCGGGACGCACCGCGGCGGGCGGAGCGCTCCCGCCGCTGGCTGCGAAAGCCGCTGCGCGGCGGCGGCGGACGCGGCGTTCGCGAGTGGCGCGGCGGGGCGCTGGACGGGGAGGTCGTGGTGCAGGAGCACATCTCGGGACTCGCGTGCTCGGCGGCGGCGGTCGCCGACGGGCGCTCGGCCACCGTGCTAGGCCTGAGCGAGCAGTTGGTCGGGCATCGGGAGCTCGGCGCGCGCCGCTACGCGTGGTGCGGAAACCTCGTGCCGCCGCGGCTCGGGGAGGCGCAGCGACGCGCGCTGGCCGTGGCCGCGGGGACGATCTGCACGCATCTGGCGTCCGCGTTCGCACTGCGCGGGCTGTTCGGGGTCGACCTCGTGTGGGACGGCGAGCGCGCCTGGGTCGTCGAGGTCAACCCGCGCCCGACCGGGTCGCTCGAATGCGTCGAGGCGGCGTACGAGGGGGGCGTCTTCGCCGCCCACCTGGAGGGTTGCTCGGGGCGCCTGCCACAGGTCGCTCCGACTCCGACGCCGCCCCGGGCGGCCGGAAAGGCGATCCTCTTCGCAACCCGCGACGTGCGCGTCGGGGACACCCGCGGCTGGCTGGCGCACGGCATCCGCGACGTCCCGCACCCGGGCGAGCGGATCGCCGCCGGTCACCCGATCTGCACCCTCGTCGCGGTGCGCGAGTCCGCGGATGTGGTCTTCGCCGAGCTCGAGGCGCGCGCCGCGGCGCTCCGCGCCGAGCTTCGTGAGCGCGCCGTGATGCCTGCCCACGCCTGACGGGCCTATGCTCACGCGCTGATCGTGACGGTCGCGCTCAACGATCGCGCCCACCAGCTCGCCGACCACCTCGCCGCAGAGGCCGACGCCCTGCGCGTGACCGTGACGACGTTGCCGGGCGGTACGCGGGTGATCGACTGCGGCAGCGCGGTTCCCGGCGGGCTCGAGGTTGGACGGCGCTTCGCGCAGATCTGCATGGCTGGACTGGGCGCGGTGTCGTTCGCCCCCGTGTTCCAGGACCGCTGGCTCCCGGGGCTCACGGTGGTCACCGATTGGCCGGCGTTGGCGTGCCTGGGATCCCAGTACGCGGGCTGGCGCCTGGATCGTGACGACTACTTCGCCATGGCCAGCGGGCCCGGCCGGGCGCTGATCCGAGCCGAGGAGCTCTACGACGACCTGGAGGTCGACGAGCACGCGCAGACCGCGGTGCTCTGCCTCGAGGCGCGCGAACCCCCGCCGGAGGCCGTCGCCGACTACGTGGCCGAGCGAGCCGGCGTGACAGCCGCGGATCTGACGCTGCTGTTCGCGCCGACCGCGAGCCTGGCCGGCGGCGTGCAGGTCGCCGCGCGCGTCGTCGAGACCGCCCTGCACAAGCTCCACGAGCTCGAGTTCGACGTGGGGCGCGTGGTCAGCGGCTTCGGGAGCTGCCCGCTGCCGCCGGTCGCCCGAACCGACCCGGAGGCGATCGGTCGCACCAACGACGCGGTGCTCTACGGCGGTCAGGTCGAGCTGACGGTCGACGCCCCCGACGACGAGCTCGAGGCGATCGTGCCGCGCCTGCCGTCCTCGGCCTCGCGCGACCACGGCGAGCCGTTCGGCAGCGTTCTCGAGCGCGCCGGCTGGGACTTCTACAAGATCGACCCGCTGCTCTTCAGTCCGGCCGAGGTGCGCCTGACGAGCGTGTCGAGCGGGCGCAGCTTTCACGCCGGGGGCGTGGACATCGGCGTCCTCGAGCGGTCCTTCCGGGGATGAGCGAGCGCCTGCCCGGGCCCGCGATCATCGAGACGGTCACCACGACCATCAACCCGGACGGAACGGTCAACTGCGCCGCCATGGGGGTGGAGTGGGGAGACGAGATCATCGTCATCAAGCCGTACCGCTCGACGCGTACGCTGCGCAACCTGCGGGCGACCGGCGCGGCGGTCGTGAACCTCACCGACGACATCCTGCTGTTCACGGAGGCCGCCCTCGGCGACCCGAGGCCGCCCACGCGGCCCACGGCCACGATCGCCGGGGCCGTGCTAGCGGACGCCTGCTCGTGGCGGGAGGTCACCGTCGAGGCGATCGACGCGAGCGGGCCGCGCGCACGGGTCACCACCCACGTCGTCGGGCGTGGAGCCGGACGCGAGTTCCTCGGCTTCAACCGGGCGCGTCACGCGGTGCTCGAGGCATCGATCATCGCGTCGCGCGCGCGCTGGCTGCCCTCCGCGGAGATCCGGGCGGAGCTGGACCGCCTCCAGGTGCTCGTCGACAAGACGGCGGGGCCCCGGGAGCGCGAGGCGATGGAGCTCGTGCGCGGACACGTGCGCGCCGCGGTCGGCACCGGATGACCTCGGTCCGAGTCGAGGCGCCCGCGCGCCTGCACATGGGCATGCTCGACGTCGCCGGGGGCGGCACGCGCCGGTTCGGCGGGCTCGGCGTGGCTCTCAGCCGCCCCGCCGCGGTGGTAGAGGCGAGCCCGAGCAACGACGTCACGGCCGAGGGTCCGGATGCCGAGCGGGCGCTAGCCGTCGCTCGGCGCTGCCAGGAGGCGCTCGGACTCGCGATCGGCGCACGGGTCCGCGTGGTCGAGGCGATCCCGGCGCACGTCGGCCTCGGCTCTGGCACGAAGCTCGCGCTCGCCGTCACGGCCGCGCTCGCCGCGCTGGCCGGGCAGACACCCGGGCCGCGCACGATGGCCCGCGCCGCGGGGCGGGGCGCCCGTTCGGGGGTGGGCCTGTGGACGTTCGTCCTCGGCGGACTGGTCGTGGAGGGCGGCGTGCGCCGCGGCGTCGAGCAGCCGGCGCCGCTCGTGGCCCGGCATGCGATGCCCGACGAGTGGCGCTGCGTGCTCGCAATCCCCGACGCCGAGCCCGGGCTCTCCGGGCGGGCAGAGGAGGAGGCGTTCGCGCGGCTGCGGCCGGATTCCGATCGCGCCGCGCTCATCGCCCAGCTCGTACTGACTTCGCTGCTGCCCGGG
>DASQXU010000107.1:0-4439 GCA_035639555.1 Thermoleophilaceae bacterium | reverse complement strand
GCCCCGGCCGGCCAGCAGCCGGGAGCCGGCGCCCAGGCGGAGCCGGCCGGAGCGGGCCCGCACGCGGAGCCGGCCGGAGGAGGCGCCCCGCTCGAGCCGGCCGGAGCGGGCGCCCAGGGGCAGCAGCGGGGCGCCGGGGTCGAGCAGCCGTCTGCGGCTCCGGGCGGCGAGGCCCCCGTCGCCGGCGAGGAGGTCGTCGCGGACGTCGGGGCCGAAGCCGGTCCGCGCGAGCGGGTCCGGCTCAAGAAGTACATCGTCACCGAGCAGGTCACGAAGACCGTGCCCGTGACCCGGGAGGAGGTTCGGGTCGAACGAGAGCAGGTCTCGGACGAGTAGCGTACGGGCGGCATGCCCGAGACCGATCGTCAGTCACCCCCCGACTTGCCGGTCCCGGTCGACGATGGAGCGGCCGACCACCTGCCCGGGAAGGAGCTGCCCTCGCTCGTGCTGCCGTCGACGGCCGGTGAGCCCGTCGATCTCTCGGACGCGGCCGAGGGGACACTGGTCCTCTACTGCTATCCGCGCACGGCCCGGCCGGGCGAGGCAATCCCGCCCGAGTGGGACCAGATCCCGGGTGCGCGGGGTTGCACGCGCGAGTCCTGCGCCTTTCGCGATCACGCCCAGGAGATTCGAGAGCTCGGCGCCCGGGTCCTCGGCCTCAGCGCCCAGCCGCTCGAAGAGCAGCGCGAGTTCGCGCGTCGCGAGGCGATTCCCTACCCGCTGCTGAGCGACCCCGATCTGCGCCTGGCCGACGCCCTGGGGCTGCCCACGTTCCCGTTCGACGGACGGCGCTACTACCGCCGCCTGACCCTGATCGCTCGGGAACGCCGCGTGGTCAAGGTCTTCTACCCGGTCTTCCCGGCCGAGCGGAGCGCCGCCGACGCGCTGGCCTGGCTCGGAGGCGGCTGACCGACGGTGCGGGGTCACGAGCGCCCCGGGCAGCCGAGCGGGGGGCTGCATTAGCCTCAGGCCGGGGAAGGTGGAACGCAACACACTTGCTCCCGCGGCCACGCCGCTCCTCGACTCGCGCCCATGGCGGCTCTGGGCCGTGCCCCATACCCACTGGGATCGCGAGTGGTACATGCCGCTCGAGGACTTCACGATCCGCCTGGCCGAGGTGGTCGACCGGGCGATCGAGGCGCTCGAGCGGCGTCCCGACCTGCGGTTCACGCTCGACGGCCAGGCGATCGTGCTCGAGGACTACCTCGAGGTCCGCCCCGAGATGGAAGGCCGCCTGCGCTCGCTGCTGCGGAGCGGCCGGATCGAGACCGGGCCCTGCTACGTGATCCCGGACGAGTTCCTGGTAGGAGCGGAGTCGCTGGTGCGGAACCTTCACTTCGGCCGGCTCGTGTGCGCGCGCTTTGGCGCTCGGCCCATGCCCGTCGCCTACCTTCCGGACACCTTCGGGCACCCGGCCCAGCTCCCGCAGATCTTGAGCGGCTTCGGGCTCGAGAGCATGGTCTTCTGGCGCGGCTTGGGCGACGAGCGCGAGCGACTGGGCGCGCGCTTTCGCTGGCGGGCGCCCGACGGCTCCGTCGTGCTCTGCGCCCCGCTGCCCGGCGGCTACACGGCCGGGGCCTCGCTTGGCCGGTCGCGCCGCGCTCGCGCGACGGATCCCGGCGGGAACGCCGCCGAACGCGTCGAGGCGGTGCTGCGCCGGAACGAGCACATGCTCGCGGACCCGGCCTGGGGCGACCTCGTGCTCATGACCGGCGAGGACCATGGTCCGCTGCAGGAGGACCTGCCCGAGGTGCTCGAGGCGCTCGAGAGCGCCCACCCGGGCGTCGACGCGCGCATAGCGAGCCTGGCCGACGCAGTCGACGCCCTCGGCGCGGGGGATGAGCGACTGCCCGAGTACGCGGGCGAGCTCGTCGGGGGAGCGCGCGCGAACGTGCTGCGCGGGGTGAACTCCGCCCGCTTCTACCTCAAGCGGGAGAACGAGCGCTCCGAGCGGGAGCTACAGGCGGCGGAGACCATCTGTGCGCTCGCCTCGCTGTGCTCGCCCTCGTTCCGGTACCCGCAGGGGGAGCTCCGCCTCGCGTGGCGGGAGCTCCTTCGCAACCACCCACACGACTCGATCTGCGGTTGCTCGGTGGACGAGACCCACGACGACATGGAGCAGCGCTTCCGCTCGTCCCTGCGGATCGCGCGCCGTGTCCAGCACATGGCCTTGCAGGCGTTGGCCGGCGGCGACGGCGTCCCGGGCGACAACGAGTTCGAGAGCGCCGCATTCGAGGGCCGCTATCGGTGGGCGTATCGGCCCCTCCCCGGGCAACCCGAGCGGCGGGGGACCCCCACCGGCCGCGCGAGCCTCGTCAACGTCCTCCCCTTCCGGCGCACGAGGCTGGTGGGACTCGCGCTGCCACCAGAGCTCCGGCAGGCGCCGGCCCTCTCCGCCGGTGGCCGGCCGGTGCAGGTGGAGGACGGGCGCGGGTTCGTTCAGGTCGGCGTTGACGGGCTGGCCGCCACCGAGGTGCGGCTTGCGCCCGAGCCGCCGGTCAGGCGCCCGGGGCCCGCCGCCGAGGCTCTCGACGGACGCACGATCCAAAACGAGCGCTACCGGGTCACCGCGGCGCGCGACGGGACCCTCACCGTCCTCGACCGGGGGAGCGGCCGCCTCGTCGAGGGCCTCCACCTGCTCGAGGACGCGGCAGACCGCGGCGACAGCTACACGTTCTGCCCGCTCGAGGGCGACGCCCCGGTCACCAGCCGGGGCTCGCCCACGCAGGTGCGGCGGGCGGCCGCCGGGCCGCTGTACGCGGAGCTCGAGGTCGAGGTCGGGCTGGAGCTGCCGACGAGCCTCACCACCGACCGGCGCGCGCGCAAGCAGAACTCCGTTCCCGCCCCGGTCCGCACTCGGGTCCGCCTGGCCGCAGGCTCGGAGCGGATCGAGTTCCGCACGCACGTGACCAACCGGGCCTCCGACCACCGCCTCAGGGTGCGCTTCCCCGCCCCGGGCAGTGCCGGCCCGGTGCGCGCCGAGGGCCACTACTGGGTCGTGCCCCGTCCGGCGCGCCCTAGCTGGAACGGCACCTGGCACGAGCCGCCGGCCTCGACCCAGCACACCCTCGGGGCCGTGGCGACCAGCGGCATCTGTCTCTATACCCGCGGCCTGGCCGAGTACGAGGCGCTCCATTTCGGAGAGGAGGGGATCGAGCTGGCGCTCACGCTGCTGCGCTCGGTCGGCTGGCTCTCGCGGGACGACCTCTCCACCCGCCGCGGCGCCGCCGGCCCGCTGCTGGCTGTCCCCGACGCCCAGTGCCACGGCGAGCACGACTTCGAGTACGCGATCGCGCTCGGCGACCCCTCGGACGCCGAGCTCGTGCGGGCCTCGCAGGACTACCGGTTCGACCTCGTCGAGGGGCCCCCCGGCGTCGCGCTCGGGGGGTTGCGGGTCGAGGGCGACGCCGTGCTGTCCGCGCTCAAGGCCGCCGAGGACGGGGACGGCCTGGTCGTCCGCCTCTACAACCCGGGGTCCGAGCCGGTGCGCTCGCGGGTGAGCGGCCCGGTGACGCTCGAGCGCTGCCGGCTCGACGAGAGCCGGCTTCCCGGGGGCCAACCGCTCGAGGGGGACCTCGTGCTCGGCGGCGGCGAGATCGCCACGCTCAGGGCACGACCGGCCTGACTCGCCCTCGATGCGCCGTCCCTGGGTGATCGCGCTGCTGCTCGCCGCCGCGACGCTCAGCGGATGCCTGGGGCAGGGGGCGGACCGGGATAGGCGGTTCAGGGAGGGCAGGCGAGTCTTCGTCAGCGCCGGCTGTGGTGGCTGCCACACGGTCGCCTCGGCGCATACCCACGGCCAGGCCGGGCCGGACTTCGACACCAGCGAGCCGCTCAGCCGGGCCCAGATTCGCAGGCAGCTCAACCGGGGCGAGGGGGGCATGCCGTCGTTTCGGGGTCGTCTGACGCGACGTCAGGAGGAGGCCGTCACCGAGTTCGTCTTCCAGACGATGCATCGGCGCCGTTGACCCACGGCGCGAGCCGGGGTGAGCGGGCCTCGCGCGCGGGTAGGGGTGTGAGGTGCGCACCGAGCTTCACTTCCACCTGCTCCCGGGGGTCGACGACGGGCCCCCGGACGACGGCGAGGCCGTCGAGCTGGCGCGCCTGGCGGTGGCCGACGGGACCGGGCGCGTGGTCGCGACTCCCCACGTCCGCCAGCTCGACGTCTCGGAGCTCGCGGGCCGCACCGCGGAGCTGCGGGCACGGCTCCACGAGGCCGGGGTGGGGCTCGAGATCCGCGGGAGCGGGGAGCTGTCGCCCGACGACGTCCCTCGGCTCGGCGACGATCAGCTCGAATTGCTCGCCCTCGGCCCTCCGGGCCGGCGCTGGCTCCTCGTGGAGGCGCCGCTAGAGCCGATCGACCCCGGTCTCAGGGCGGCCGCGAGCGAGGTCCGCGCGCGGGGCTATGGACTGCTCATCGCCCACCCGGAGCGCTCCCC
>DASQXU010000106.1:0-12769 GCA_035639555.1 Thermoleophilaceae bacterium | reverse complement strand
GGGAGCTGGAAGTCCGGTGCCGGAAGCGAAGGATCGCTTCGCCAGTGGATGACCGCCTCGGCGATATTCGACGAGAGCTTGCCCTTGCCCGCGATCAGCCAGGGAAGCAGGTACTTGGGCTCCGCCGCGTCGTCGAGCGTGTCGCCGTCGACGCGCCAGCTGACGAACGCCATCGGGTGCTCCTGCAGGTGCTGACCCACGTTGGGGTTGTCGACGCGCACCTCGACGCCGTGCTTGCGCAGCTGCTCGGCCGGGCCGACCCCCGAAAGCATCAGCAGCTGGGGCGAGCCGTAGGCCCCGGCGGCCAGGACCACCTCCCGGGCGGCGCGAGCCGTGCCGCCGGCGTGCTCGACGCCGACCGCGCGGCCCCCCTCGAGCACGATCCGGCGCCCGTGCGCCCCGGTCTCCACCTTCAGGTTCTCGCGCCTTCGCACGGGCTTCAGGAAGGCGTCGGCGGCGCTGTGGCGGCGACCTCTCCGCGTGGTGACCTGCAGCAGGGAGGCGCCCTCCATCTCGGCCCCGTTGTAGTCGTCGACCCGCTGGATGCCCGCCGCCACCGCCGCCTCGATATAGGGCTGCCAGTAACGCGAGAGCCATCGCTTGCGGGTGACGTTCAGCTCGCCCGCGGTGCCGTGGAACTCGTCGCGAAGCTCCTGGTTGCGCTCCGAGCGCTTGAAGAGCGGCAGGACCTCGTCGTAGCTCCAGCCGGTGGCGCCGAAGTCCTCGACCCAGCGGTCGAAGTTGCTGCGGTGGCCGCGCACGTAGAACATGGCGTTCATCGAGGAGGAGCCGCCGATCATGCGCCCGCGGGGCAGGTACCAGCGCCGGCCGTAGAGGCCGGGCTCCGGCTCGGAGAGGAAGTTCCAGTCCCGCGCCGTCTGGAACAGCGTCGGGAATGCCGCCGGGGCTTTGACTGCGAGGTGCCGGTCGCTCCCGCCGGACTCGAGCAGGCAGACGGTGGCGCCGTCCGCGCTCAGCCGGTTGGCGAGGACGCACCCGGCCGCGCCGGCGCCGATGATCACGTAGTCGTACTCGGACATCGCCTCTCCTCTCGAGCCGTTGGATTCCATGATCCTTGTCGCGCGTCCGGCGGAGGGGCGGACGCCCGTGGCGGCGATCCGCCGGCCGGCAGGGGGTGTGCGCTTCTCGGGACACAATGTCCCGCAAGGCGCCAGACCTCCGGCGTGGCGACACGGTTCGCCCGCTCTCGGCGTCGGCCTAGCGCGCCGGGCGGATGTGGAAGGTGAATCGATCTCCGCCTGGGCGCTGGTCGACGGTCACGGTGCCGGTCGCCCGCGCGTAGCGCCCCGTGCCCCCGGTGATCGCCTGCCTATAGGTGCCGCGCGGTCCGGGCTGTACGAGCTGGACCATCACCTGCCCGCGCCGCAGGACGTAGGTGCCGGTGCAGAGGGAGCGGGCATCAAACAGCAAGGTGCACGACGCGGCGTCGCGGCCGATTCGCCGCCCGCGAGCGTCGACGAGCCGCTCCGTAAACACCAGTTGGTCCCCCGCCGAGCGACCGCTGGGAGCGTTGTCGACGAACTGCGCGTGCTCCAGCTGGGAGCGCGCGTGCAGAGTGATCGTCGCGCTGCTCGGTCGCCCGCTGGCCGCCGTCGTAAGGGCGACCGAGGCGATCGCCGCGATCGCCGCCATGCCAATGAAAATCCTCTGAGCCACGCTTCCTCCTCACTCGTCCAGGCCGGCCGCCCGGAGCGCCTTCTTCCGATCCCCGTACATCTCCCAACGAACGATCTTCCGCCCTCGAATCGTCGCGAGATGCGCCATGTCGGCGACCACCTCGACGCCGCTTCCCTTGCCGGTCGCCACGAAGCGAAGAAAGACGAGCACCCGATCGCTTCCAACTGCGCGGACGCTCTCCACCTCGTTTCGCCACTCATCGAACGCGTCGAGCAGGACTTCCTCCGCCCGTTTGAGGTTCGCGTGTCCCCGTCCCGAAAGATCGCCCGGCAGCTCGTCCGACTCCACCATCTCGATCTCGGGGTCGATGAGGTGCAGTGGGTACCGCCCGGTCCGGTCGAAGAAGTCGTACGCGGCTCGGACGAGCTCGACGTTCTGTTGCGACATCGCAGCGCACGCTATGAATCGCCGCCAGCTAGGGCAAGCGCCGTGCGCCCGCCGGAGCCGGCTGCGAGTCACACACCGTGAGAGCTATCCGCGGCGGCTGTTCCGCCTCTCCGGCCGCCGCGAGGGGCGTGCGCATCTACGGGCCAAAGATCATCTCCCGCGACACACCGCTGGCGGAGAGCTGCGACGGCCTCCGCCAAGAGACCGACACGATGGTTGCCGCCGACCCGCTCGAGCGCGCCGCCTGGTGGCCACCTGGGACCAGGACGACCACAGGAGCAGTGTCGTGGCCACCTCGAGAAACGGAGGCAGGACCTGGAAGCTCTCCACCGTCCCGGGCATCTCCAAGTGCACGGGGGGCGTCTCGGACGAGGTTGTGGACCCCTGGGTGTCCATCGGCCGAAAGGGCGTCGCGTACTTCGCCTCACTCCCACTCTCGGTCTCCGGCTTCCTCGTAAACCGCTCGCGCGACGGCGGTTTGCGCTGGAGCGCTCCGACGACCGCGGACCCCGCGGCGGGACAGACCGACGACCTCCCCTCGGTCGTGGCCACCCCGCGCGGCAGCCGCCGCGCCTACCTCACCTGGTCGAGGTTCACGTTCAGCGCCGGCGCGATGACCGGAGGCGACGTGCGCTTCTCACGCAGCATCGACGGTGCCAGGACCTTCTCGACGCCTGTCGTGATTCACAGCTCACGATCCGGCGAGGCGGTCTTGGAGTCGCGCCTTGGGCTGCTCGCCGACGGAAGCTTGCTGGACGTCTTCGGAGAGGCGCCGGTCCAACCGGTGGCCGCGCCCATGGAGATCTTCGCAAGCCGCTCGGTGAACGGCGGCCGCAGCTGGACCCGCCCGGTGCGGATAGCCACCGTGCCGCAGGACGCGATCGTCGACCCCGAGACGGGCAAGTCGCAGTACAACTTCTGCTGCCTGTTCGGAGCGGCCACGGGTCGGCACGGCGCCGCCTACCTCGGGTACACCAAGGTCGCGGGAACGCGCACCGGCCGAGTCGTGGTCGTCCGCTCGAAGAATGGCGGCAGGAGCTGGGGGCGCCCCCGGACCGCAGCCCGCATCGGAGCCCAGGTCCTCGAGCCTGCCGTGGCGCTGGCTGCGGACGGCACCGTTGGGGTCACCTGGTACGACTTCCGGAACGACAGACCGGGAGACGGTGCCCTCACCACCGACTACTGGTTCGCGTACTCGCGCGACGGGGGGAAGAGGTGGCGCCGGCGCCACCTCGCCGGCCCGTTCGATTTGCGAACCTCCCGACGGACGGGAAGGCCACTCGGCGTCTATCAGGGCCTCGCCGGCCTTCGGCACAGCTTCGCGGCCACCTTCATCCAGGCGAGACCACAAGCCAAGCGCGGCGCCGAGGACGTCTTCTTCGCGCGGGTGACGCCGCCCCGGCGGCGGAGGTAGGAGCGAGGCCACGGCCGCCGATTGACCCTCCAATCGCCGATCGCTACGGTCGCGGGAGACCCCGGCTGAGAGGAGGAACCATGGCCGAGACCGGCGCGACGCAGGCCGAGGAGCTCGACCGGGCCTGGGTGGAGGACTTCGCCAGGCGCTGGGAGGAGGCGTGGAACTCGCACGAGCCCGCACGGCTGCTCGAGCTGATGACCGAGGACATCGTCTACGACGACTCGGCCTGGCCCACGACGATGCGGGGCCACGGCGACGTGCGCACCTTCCTCGACTACGCCTGGCGCGGGTTCCCGGACCTGCGGTTCGAGTTGCTCGAGGGACCGTACATCGTGCCGAGCCAGCCCAAGGCCGCCTTCTACTGGAAGGGCAGCGGCACCCATACCGGGTCGCTCGAGCCGCCCGGCTTCGCGCCGACCGGCAAGCGCGTCGAGTTCGAGGGAGCCGACTTCCACGAGTATCGGGACGGGCGCGTCTGCCGGCTCCGAATCGTGTTCGACATGATGGACGTCGGCCGCCAGATCGGCACGCTGCCTCAAGCAGGGTCGCCTGTCGAGAAGGCGGGCGCCGCGGCCCAGCGGCTCGGGGTGAAGGTGCGGGACCGACTGCGTCGCTGATTGCCCGGAGCAGGGTACGGACGGATCCGAGCGAGACCGGAGGGGGCGGGCCATGCACGATGAGCGCGAGCGTTTCTTGATTCGGTACGCGGCGGGCTTCGCCCCGCTGACCGTGGCGCGTGCCGAGGGGTCCTGGATCGAGACGACCGACGGGAGGCGGATCCTCGATTTCACCTCCGGCCAGATCTGCTCCACGGTCGGCCACAACCACCCGCGCCTCGTCGAGGCGGTGGGCCGGTCGCTCGACGCTGTTGTCCACCTAAACTCCTGGATGCTCTCCGAGCCGGTCCTCGCTCTCGCCGAGCGGCTCGCGGCGACCCTCCCGGAGCCGCTCGACAAGGTGATCCTGCTGAACACGGGCTCGGAGGCCAACGAGGTCGCGTTCAAGCTCGCCAAGCTGCACACCGGCCGCTTCGAGATGGTCGGCCTGGCTCGGAGCTTCCACGGTCTCCTCGCCGGTGCCACCTCGGTGACTTTCTCGATGGGCCATGCCGGCTACGGCCCGCTGGTCCCGGGCGCCTTCGCGCTGCCGGCTCCGTACGCGTACCGCTGCCCGATCCGCCACTGCAACGGCTCCTGCGACTGCAGCTGCCTCGAGGCGGGCTTCGAGCTCGTGGATCAGCAGTCGGTGGGCGCGCTCTGCGCCCTGGTGGCGGAGCCGGTGCTCTCGGCTGGTGGGGTGATCGTTCCGCCCGAGGGCTACCTGCGCCGTGCGCGGGAGCTCTGCGAGGAGCGGGGGATGTTGCTCGTGCTCGACGAGGCCCAGACCGGCTTCGGACGGCTGGGCGCGATGTTCGGATTCGAGCTCGAGGGAGTGGTTCCGGATCTCCTCGCGGTCTCGAAGACGCTGGGCGGTGGGGTCCCCGTCGCGGCGACGATCACCTCGACGGCGATCGAGGAGGACTGCGTGGCGAAGGGGTTCCTCCACGTGACCTCTCACGTCTCGGACCCGCTCCCGTCGGCCGCGGGCCTGGCGGTCATCGACGTGATCGAGCGGGAGGGGCTCGTGGAGCGCGCCCGCGACCGCGGCGAGCACCTCCTTGCCCGGCTACGCGAGCTTCAGGACTCCCACGAGCAGATCGGCGACGTGCGCGGCCGCGGGCTGCTCGTGGGGCTCGAGCTGGTGGAGGACCGCGACGACAAGGCCCCGGCCGACGCCCTCGGGGCGGCGGTAACCGACGAATGCCTGCAGCGGGGGCTGTCGATGAACATCGTGCGCTCCGGCGAGCAGGCGAACTGCTTCCGGATCGCCCCGCCCCTGTCCGTGACGCCCGAGGAGATCGACCTCGCGGTGGCGATCCTCGACGAGGCGCTTCGCTCGGCGCTCGCCTCCCCCGAGCGGTCCCGCGCCGGCGTTCGCTCCTCCTGACGGTCGCGCCGGGCCCCGGAGCCCGGGATCTCGCGAGGTGAAACGTCGCTTCCCAACGGCTCGCCGATGTGGGATGCTCGTGGCGAACGAAACAAAGGAGGCATCGTGTGGCGTTTCGCTCGCTTCCTCCTCGCCGCCGTCGTTGCCCTGGCGGTGAGCGCCCCGCCGGCCGTCGCCGTCCCCCACAAGAAGCTCGGCAGCACCCTTGGGGCTCTGTGGGTAAAGCTGCTCGAGACGCCGGCTCCCCAGAACCCGTTCGCGGGTGGCAATCCCTGCGTCAGGCTCGGGCGTGATGTCGTCGCTCCCTTCGGGCCCCTCGGCACCACCGAGCTCACCTGCACGGTGAAATCCGGGACGAAGATCTTCGTCGCCGCGGAGTCGTCCGAGTGCAGCACGGTCGAGCCTCCGCCGTTCTTTGGCCGGAATGAAGCCGAGCTCCGCGCATGTGCTCGGGCTGCGGACGCGGGCTTCCAAGCCCCGACGGTGACGCTCGACGGGAGGGCCGTGCCGCTCAGGGAGGTCGAGAGCGGGTTGCTCACCATCGAGCTGCCGGTAGACAACATCCTGGGGGTGCCGGCTCAGCAAGCGTTCTCGGTGGCCCATGGTTGGGTGGCGCTGTTGCACCCGCTGACGCCCGGGACGCACGTCATCACGCTTCACATCGTCGGCACAGACCCGTTCGGCAACCCCGTCGATACCACCAACACGACGACGATCATCGTCCATCCCGGCCGCCGAGCTCGACCGGTACACACCGGATAGTTCGGCCCCCGAGCCGGCGTCATCGAGGTCCCTTCTGGGGCCTCGAGCGGGTACTCGCTCGGCCGGTCCGGGGCCGATGCGACCATCCGACGATGCCTGCTGATCCGGTGTACCGGGTGGCCCTGGTGGGCTACGGGCTGGCGGGGGAGTGGTTCCACGCCCCGCTCATCGATGCGACGACCGGACTCGAGCTCGCCTTCGTGGTCAGCTCGAGCGCCGAGCGCGCGAACCGGGCGCGCGATCGATACCCGGGCGTCGAGGTGCTCGCGGAGGTCGAGGCGCTCTGGCGGCGGGCCGAGGAGCACGACCTCGTGGTGGTCGCGGCGCCTAATCGGGCGCACGTCGCGGTCGCGCTCGCTGCACTCGAGGCCGGGCTCCCGGTGGTGGTGGACAAGCCGCTGGCTGCCACCGCAGGGGACGGTCGGCGCCTGCAGGAGGCGGCGGAGGCCCGATCGCTGATGCTCGCCGTGTTCCACAACCGCCGGTGGGACGGCGACATGCTCACCCTGCGCCGCCTGATCGGCGAGGGTGCACTGGGCGAGGTGCTGCGCTTCGAATCACGCTTCGAGCGCTGGCGGCCCGCGGTCCGGACCGGTACATGGCGGGAACTCGAAGCGCCCGAGGAGGCGGGCGGTGTGCTGTTCGACCTCGGCCCTCACCTCATCGACCAGGCCTTGGCGCTGTTCGGACCGGTCGAGAGCGTCTACACCGAGGTCGACCGCCGCCGGCCCGGCGCGCGGGTGACCGACGACGCCTTCGTTGCGCTCACCCACCGGTCGGGAGTCCGTTCGCATCTCTGGGCGAGCCAGGCGGCTGCCCGGCCGGGGCCAAGGATGCGCGTTCTTGGCAGCGCCGCCGCCTACGTGAAGTTTGGGTTGGACGTGCAGGAAGCGGCGCTACGCGCGGGACGGACCCCAGACGACCCCGGCTGGGGGCGCGAGCCGCCGGAGGCATGGGGCACGCTGGGCGTCGAAGACGAGGTGCGGCCGGTCGAGACCGAGCCGGGCGACTGGCCCGCTTTCTACCGCGGTGTGACGGCCGCGCTCCGGGACGGCTCGCCCCCGCCCGTGGCCGCCGCCGACGGGGTGGCGGTGCTCGAGGTCATCGAGCGGGGGCTCGCAGGATCGGCGTGAGCCCGGCCCTACGACGGCCGCCGCGCCGGTGCGCCGCGGAGCCGGCGCTCGAGGATGGCGGCGATCATCCACATCAGCGCCCCCAGCACCGCGCGCTGCGCCGCCCTGAGGATGCGGACCGGCGGCCGGGCGCGTCGGGGAGCCGGCACTCAGCGCCGCCGGAGCACGTCGAGGAGAAGGGCGCCGCTCAGGACGCCGGCGGCCGCGGCGAAGGTGGGCGTCGTCCAGCCGGCGGCGTGCGAGGCGGTCGCGGTCACCGCGGTCGCGATCATCGCGGTCGCCGCGGTGAGGCCGACCGCGAGGCGCCGACCGGCGCGCCCGATCGCACGCTCTAGCTCCTCACGGCCGGTCTGTTCCACGCGGATGCCGCCACCTGGCCCAACGCCGATCGCCTGCTCCACTCCGCCGACCAGCCGGACCGCCCGGACGCGCAGCTTCTGCGCATCCAGGAGCAGTTGGCGCGGGTCGGCGACGCGGCGGATCTGGCCGACGAGCTGGCGAAGGTAGAAGCCCTCGGCGACCGAGAACGGGTCGAGCGTCGGATCGAGCTCGGCGACCGTCGACTGCATCTGCCCGAACGCCTTGCCGACGAGCGCCAGGGACGCGGGCAGCCTGACGTGGTGCCTGATCGAGATCTCGGTGAGCTCCTCGAGCAGCGGGCCGAGGCGGAGCTCGGCGAGTGAGAGGTCGCGGTAGCGGGCGACGAGAGCTCCCAGGGCCTCCTGAAACCCGCGCGGGTCGAACTCGGGCTCGGGTCGTTCGGGGGACAGCCCGAGCAGGAGCTCGGCCAGGAAGGCGCTGTCCTCCTGCCAGAAGGCGAGCAGGAGCAGGAGCATGGAGCCGCGGAGCTCGGGGTCGACCTCCCCGACCATCCCGAGGTCCAGGAGGTAGATCTTTCCGTCCCACCACATCAGGTTGCCGGGGTGGGGGTCGGCGTGGAAGAAGCCATCCGCCAGCACCTGCTGGTAGTACGCCTCGAGCAGCTGCCTACCTGCCGCCCGCCGCCCCTCGTCGTGGGGCGCCTGCTGGACGGGGATGCCCTGGACCTCCTCCATGACGAGCAGCCGAGGGGTGGAGAGCTCGGTGTACACGCGCGGCACATCGAGCCGGTCGAAGCCGCCGAGCACCCCGCGCATGCGCTCGATGTTGGCCGCCTCGTGCTCGAAGTCGAGCTCGCGCCGCAGCGACGAGGAGAGGTGCTCGATGATCGCGGGGATGTCGATCACCTGCTCGAACGCGGGGCGTCCCTGGACCTTGTCGGCGAACCGCTCGAGCAGGCCGAGGTCCCGGAGGATGTCCCGTTCGGCGGATGGCCGCTGAACCTTGACGACGACCCGGTCGCCTCCGACCATCACGGCCCGGTGCACCTGGGCGATCGTCCCGGCGGCCATGGGGCTCGGCTCGATGCTCGCGAACACGTCCTCCCACGGAACGCGGAGCTCCTTCTCCATGACGCTCACGACCTCCGCTTCGGTGAGCGGCGGCACGTCGTCTTGGAGGCGGGCGAGCTCCTCGATGAACACGGGCGGAAGCAGCTCGGATCGGGTCGAGAGGATCTGGCCCAGCTTGGCGAACGTCGGACCGAGCTCCTCGAGCGCCTCGCGAAGGCGGCGCGCCTGCGCGCCCGCGGCGGCCTGCGGGTCGTCTCCTCGGCGGACGACGCCGCTGAGGCCGTGCTTGGCCGCGACCCGGGCGATGCGCGCGGCTCGGCCGAGCAGCTCCCCTTCGTTCGGTTCGGCGTCCTCTTCGGCCTCGCGCACAGGGGGCTTCGCCGCCCGCGACCGCCTCCCCACGGTGTTGACGATCACCACGTTGCAGCGCGCGTTGTGGGAGACCAGGTTGGGCACGCTGCCGAGCAGGAACTCGCCGCGCTCGCTCATGCTGCGGCTGCCGACGACCACGACGTCGGAGCGCTCCTCCTCCGCGATCCGCAGGATGGTCTGCGCCGGATCCGGGTCGTATTCGAGTCGGGCCCTGCCCCGCCCTCCGGCCAGGCGCTCGGCGAGCTGCCGGAGATCGTCCGCCGCGGCCGCCCCGTCCGAGCCGGCGGCGATGACGTGCTCAGGGGGGACGACCTGCACCAGGAGCAGCTCGGCTGAGTACCGATCGGCCATCTCGGCGGCCCATTCGACCGCGCGAGTCGCCGTGTCGGATCCGTCGGTGGCGGCCAGGATCCGGTGTATCAAGTGGCTCTGCTCCGTTACGCTCGTCCTCGGGCGACTATATCCCCGGCCCCGGAGCGGAGGGCATCCAACCGCCCATCGGTCCAGGGTGCACCGGCGACGCCATGAAGCATCGAGCGATCCGATTCGAACGAGAGCGCGTCTACCCGATGTCGGTGGCCGAGGCGTGGCGGATCCTCGCCGACACCGATCACCTGAACCGCGCCATCGGCCTTGGTGCGGTGGAGGCGTCCGCCCCTTCGGACACGTTCCTCCGCCGCGTGAAGACCAAGGCCTACGGGGTGATCCCCGTCCGCTGGAGGGAGTTCCCCTTCGACTGGGTCCGCGAGCACCGCTACACGGTGCGCCGCGAGTTCGAGTCGGGCCCGCTGGCGTGCGTGGAGGGCGGCATCGAGCTTCGGCCGGCGGACCGCGGCGTGACCGTCAAGGCGTTCGCCGACTACACGCCGGCGAACGTCACCGGCCGCGTCCTCTGGCGCGTCGGCCGGGCTCCGGTCACGGACGCCCTCGAGTTCTGCGACCGCTACCTGGCGCGGAAGGCGGCCGGAGAGGCCGATCCACTGCCGCTACCAAAGGGCAGGCCAGACGTCGACGTGCCCCGGCTCGAGCGCCTGCTCGACGAGCTCTCTCGGGCGCCCGTCCCGCCCGGTCTGGTCGCGAAGTTGCGGCAGCGAATCCTCGAGGGGAGCGACGACCAGCTGATCAGGGTCCGGCCGTTCGCGCTCGCGGACAGCTGGGGTGCCGATCGCCTCGAGGTGCTGCGCACGTTCCTGTACGCGACGCGGGTCGGGCTGTTCGAGCTGCGCTGGGAGCTGATGTGCCCGAACTGTCGGGTACCGAAGGCCGAGGTCGACACCTTGGTCGATCTCCCGATCCAGTTCCACTGCGACAGCTGCGGAATCATCTACGACGCCGACTTCGACCAGCGGGTCGAGCTGCGCTTCTCGGTTCATCCGGCGGTCCGGGCCGCCAGTGACGACGTCTACTGCATC
Source organism: Thermoleophilaceae bacterium (assembly GCA_035639555.1). Classification (GTDB taxonomy): domain Bacteria; phylum Actinomycetota; class Thermoleophilia; order Solirubrobacterales; family Thermoleophilaceae; genus DASQXU01. The sequence continues at coordinate 2,211 of DASQXU010000106.1, read as the reverse complement.
GGGGGCCCGCTGCGGACGCCCCACGTCGTCTCCCAGCAGTACTTGCGATCGCACGAGGACCGGCGCGTGCGGCTCCCCCTGAGCGCACCGGTCCGGCTACGGACGGTCGGTGCCAGCGAGCATCTGACCATCGTGCCGGCCCCGCCGAGCGGCCGGGTGAGCGACGTCAAGGTCACCTACGCGGGCGGCCGCTGGGTCGGCCCGCGCAGCCTGACCACGGCCGACGGCCTGTCGCTGCCCGGCGGGGCGACCCTGACGCTGCACAATCAGACCGAGGGCCCGGTCCTGGCGCTGCTCGAGGAGACGGGCTGGACGGCGGACGCGACCCCCGCTTCCGAGGTCACGGCTCTACAGGAGTTCCGCGACCTGTTCAGCTCAGAGGTGCTGGCCCCGGGACAGCAGCTCGAGGTCCGCCACATCGCGCTCGTCTTCAGTGACCTGAAGGGCTCGACCCGGCTGTACGAGCAGATCGGCGATGCGGCGGCATACAGCCGGGTCAACCGCCACTTCGATTTCATCCAGGAGAGCATCACCCGCGCGGGCGGCGCCATCGTCAAGACGCTGGGCGACGGCGTCATGTCCGCTTTCCCTCGGCTCGAGAGCGCGCTCCAAGCCGCGCTTGGGATGCAGGAGAAGGTCGCCTCATGGTGCCGGGACCAGGGAATCGATCCCCCGTTGGTCCTCAAGCTCGGCGTCCACGCCGGGCCGGTGATCGCGATGACCGCGAACGGGCGGCTCGACTACTTCGGCCGAACCGTGAACGTCGCCGCACGGCTCGGCGAGCAGAGCCGTGGCCAGGACGTCGTCCTGCTGCGTGAAGTGTTCGACCGCGCGACGCCGACACTGGGCCAGACCGCTAGGGCGCCGGCCGTCGAGTCGTTCACGACCCTGCTGCGCGGCCTGGACTCGGAGAGCGAGCTGGTGCGCCTGGCGGTGGAGCCGGAGCGCCCCCGGGACCCCGGCGTACGCGAGCACGCGTCGGTCTGAGCGCTCGAAGGCGCAGATGGGCGTCGCGCCGAAGACGCCACGCCGCGGCGGCGCAGCCTGGGCCGCGTTGGGCACGAGGCCGGCGTCTCCGGTGGAGTGTCGACCGAGGAGGACCGTGATGCGGAAGCTGATCTACTCGATGGGGGTTTCGCTCGACGGCTTCATCGCTGGACCCGAAGGAGACATCGACTGGTCCACGCCCGACGAGGAGCTGCATCGGTTCCATAACCAGCAGGCCCGAGAAGTTGGCGCCCACCTCTACGGTCGGCGGCTATACGAGGTGATGACCTTCTGGGAGACCGCGGACCAGAACCCGTCCGCTCCAGAGCACGTGCTCGAGTTCGCCCGCATCTGGAAGGACACCCCGAAGATCGTGTTCTCGAAGACGCTCGAGAAGGTCGAGGGAAATGCCAGGCTGGTCAGGGAGGGCGCGGCCGAGGAGGTCGCCAGGCTGAAGGAGCAACCGGGAAAGGACCTGGCCGTCGGCGGCGCCGGGCTGGCCTCCACCTTCATCAAGCTCGGCCTAGTCGACGAGTACCGGCTGTTCGTCAGCCCGGTCGTCCTCGGGCGCGGCACGCCGTACTTTCCTGCCCTGGAGGAGAGGATCGAGCTGAGGCTCGTGGAGACACGGACGTTCGGCTCGCGGGTCGTCTACGTCCGCTACGAGCGCGTCGAGGACGGCCGGCACGGCTGAGCATCTACTCGGCCAGTCCCACGGCCTCGAGCGCTTCCCGCCGAGTGCCATAGAACTCGACGCGGCTGACCCTTCCGTCTCTGATCGTCCACACCGAACCGGAGATCAGCTCGACTTCGGCATCCATATCGGGGCGGCGCGCCCGGTCGCGCACGAGGACTACCACGCGGTCGCCTGACTCGATGACCTCTTCCACTCGCACGCGGTAGACGGCCCAGGGCTCGAGCCAGTCGAGCCACATCTCTCTGAAGCCATCGACGCCCGTGTAGGTAGTCCCGGCTCCCCGCCACACGGCCACGGCTACGAAATCTGCGTCGAAGAGCCCCGTCAGGGCGGCCGCGGCCGCGTCGAAGAGGCTGTCGTCCCGGAAGATCGACACCACGTCCGTGTCGGGACTCGGGAGCAGCGCCCGGACGACCTCGACGTTCCCTCGAGCCATCGCCTAGCGGCGCCTCAGCGGCTTCGAGCGCCGCCTCCCCGGTCGGGACCGCGTCTCGAGGCGTCCGTCGAAGATGGCCCGGACGACCTCG
>DASQXU010000105.1:0-2731 GCA_035639555.1 Thermoleophilaceae bacterium | reverse complement strand
CCCCGCCACAGCGCGAGCGCCTTGCCGAGCGTGACCCCGGCCGCGTCCGGATCCCCGGCCGCGAGGGCCGCCGACGCCTCGGCGCGCAGGCGCTCGAACAGGGTGAGATCCAATTCCTCCGGGTCGAGCTGGATCTGATATCCCGGCGGCCGCGTCAGCAGGAGGCGGTCGCGCCCGCCCGAGGCGCGCTTCGGCTCGAGCAGCTTGCGCAGCGCCGAGACGTGACCCTGGAGGGCCTTCGGAGCCGTCTCCGGCGGGTGCTCGCCCCAGAGGCCCTCGATCAGCTCATCGGTCGAGAGGACGTGATTCGGGCGCAGGAGCAGCATCGCCAGCACTGCGCGCTGCTTGGCCCCGCCGAGCGGAACCGGGCCGGCCGCTGCGTGGACCTCGAGCGGCCCAAGGATCTTGAACTCCATGTCCGCGCGTCCCTCGTTTTCGACGCTACCACGGGACTGGTGCCGAGCTCGGGCGATCCGGGCCGCTGCGTAAACCCGGCGACGACCGGGGCGCGCGGTTACCGAGCGGATACCCGGCGCTTACCGACACATGGGCGGCGCGCGAGATGGTGGCCACACATCGAGCGGCACACCGTCGCTCACCACCGGCCCCCAAAGGAGGGACTCATGTCACAGCTCGCCCACCAGCTCGCTCCGCCGCGGCGGGTGCCCCGTCTCGGGCGCCGGCTGTGGTTCCTGGTCGGCATCCTCGCGATCGCGTGCGTGACCGTGGTGCTGGTCCTCGCGATCAACCGAAGCGACCAGGGCACTGGCAAGGGCGCCGCCTCGGCTTCCCAGACCGCGCCCTACACGGCTCGCCCCGACGAGGGGCTCGGCAACGTCCGGGGCGGAGAGGTGAGCAGCTACAGCGCCCGGCCCGACGAAGGCCTCGCGCCGATCCGGGTCGACCAGACCGGTAACCGCTACACCGCCCGCCCGGACGAAGGCCTGGCCCCGATCCGCGTCGAGCCCACCGGCAACGGCTACACCGCCCGCCCGGACGAAGGCCTCGGGAACATCAAGTAACGGCTCACGGACAACGCGACCGGAGGGGGCGGCGGTGCCGCCCCCTCTCGCGTTGTAGGTTCGTCTGGTGGCCGGCCAGATCGAGCCAGCTCCGGCCCCAAGCCCGCCGGCGAGTCGGCGCCCCGCCCTCACGCCGATGCGCTTCGTCGTGGTGTTCGGCGTGGTCAGCCTGCTCGGGGACTTCGTGTACGAGGGGGGCCGCAGCGTGGTCGGTCCCTACCTGGCGACGCTCGGGGCGAGCGCCGCCCTGGTTGGGGTAATCACCGGGGCCGGCGAGGCGGTGGCTCTGGTGTTTCGGCTCGGCACCGGGGTGATCTCCGACCGCACGGGGAGGCACTGGGCGCTGACCATCGGCGGCTACGCGCTGACGGTCGTCTCGGTTCCCCTGCTCGCCCTGACTCGCGCGGTCGGTTCCGCGAGCGCGCTCGTGGTCTCGGAGCGGTTCGGCAAGGCGGTGCGCACCCCGGCGCGCGACACGATGCTGTCGCAGGCGACGGCGGGCACCGGCCGCGGCTTCGGCTTCGCGATCCACGAGGCGCTCGACCAGACCGGAGCCCTGGCCGGTCCACTGCTGGTGGCTCTCGTGGTCGCCTTGAGTGGCAGTTACCGGACCGCCTTCGCGGTCCTGGCCGTGCCCGCCGCCGCGGCGATCGCCGTGCTCCTCCGCCTGCGGGCGTGGGTGCCACGCCCCGCGGCGTACGAGGAGGAGCCCGACCGCGAGGTTCCGACCGCCGAGGGGGCGGCGCGCCTGCCCACTCGCTTCTGGCTCTACGGCGCCTTCACGGCGCTGAGCATGGCCGGGTTCGCGACGTTCGCGATCCTTGCCTACCACCTGCAGACGCGGCACGTGGTCGCGGAGGCGGTCATCCCCCTCCTCTACGCCCTGGCGATGGGGATGGGCGCCCTCGCGGCGCTCGGATCGGGGCGGCTCTACGACCGAGTGGGGCTGAGTGGCGTCGTGGTCGTCCCCCCGCTCGGCGCGGTGGTCCCGTTCCTCTCGTTCTCGACCCAGCCGGCCGCCGTGTGGGTCGGGGCCGCGGTCTGGGGGGCGGCCATGGGCATCCACGAGAGCACGATGCGGGCCGCCGTGGCCGACCTCGTCCCGGCCTCCCGGCGAGGGACCGGCTACGGGACGTTCACCGCGCTCTACGGGATGGCCTGGTTCGGGGGCGGCGCCGCGATCGGCGCGCTGTACGGGGCATCGATCGGCGCGGCGACCACCTTCATCGTCGTGCTACAGGGCCTCGCGCTGGCGGCGTTCGCGGTGCTGATGCGGTTCGGCGGCTGAGCGTCGCCGGTGTCGCGCTCCGCTGCGCGTGCTCAGCCGTCCTCGAAGACGTCCAGGGGAAGCGCGGCCGAGACCAGCGGGTTCGGCACGTCCACCACCTCGGACACCCGCAGCTCGGCCGCCACGCTCATCAGGACGTAGGCCTGCTCATCGGTGAGGCCGCGCTCGGAGCGCAGGTAGTCGAGCAGCTCGATCAGCGCGCGGCGGGTCGCGAGGCCGAGGTCGAGGTCGCCGTTGCGCCCGTCGTCGCTGAGCGGGATGCCGGTGGTCGCGAGATAGCGGCGCCCGGGCCGGGGCGGCGACTCCCACATCGGGAAGCGCGGGACGAAGCCGCCGCGGCGCACGCCAACGCGGACGGTCGCCTCTCCGCCGGTCTCGATGGCCGAGATGCAGACCTCGCCGTCGCCCTGGGCGAAGTGGA
>DASQXU010000104.1:0-7382 GCA_035639555.1 Thermoleophilaceae bacterium | reverse complement strand
GGGGCCGGCCCCCACTTCTGCCTGGGGGCGAACCTCGCGCGGGCGGAGCTCGCGGAGGGGCTCGCCTTCCTCGCGGCGCACCTCGAGGACCTCGAGCTCGACGGCGATGCGGCCTACGGCACGATCACCGGCATCTACGGCGTCGAGTCGCTGCCGATCCGCTTCCGGCCTGCGTAGGGCCTACCAACAGGGCCGCGGCGAGCGTGGCCGCGGGTCCCGGCGAGCCTTCTGAGGAGGCCGCTGTACCCGCAACTCGCATTGTTTTCGACCCTCCGGGTAGTCGCGGCCTGACAGCGCGACGCCGAGCAAAAGAGGGAGGCAGGATGTCCACGGTAATCATGGCGGGGATCGTCGCCAAGGGAATCGGAGTACTGCTGGCGATAGTCGGCTTCGGCTTCGTGCTCGGCGTCATCGCGACCTTGATGATCACATCGCGGATACGCCGGTTCCGGCGGTAAGGCGTCTCGGCTCGGCGCTCACGGGCTGGTTCGCGTCGCCTGCCCCGGGTACGGCCACGGTATGGCTCAGACAGGAGTGAAGGAGGCCGCTACCGAGCAGGTGACGGAGGCCGCGACCGACCGCATCGCCGGGGACAGGCCGTCGCCACCCCGGGCGCTGCTGGTCGCGCTCATCGCCGGGACGGGGGCGGCAGTCGCCACCTACAAGCTGCTACGCAGGTAGCCGGTCGGTCCGCGGCGGTCCGAGGCCGCAGGAAGGACTTAGAGCACCAGCCCGGGGGCGGTGCGACTACGACGCGTCCCTCCTGCGGCCAGTCACCATTGCGGTGTCTTCAGTCCCGGGAGGGAGGCGTCACACGGCGCTTTCAGCCGGTTCCTGTTCCCCCTGATCGGGCTGATCTAGCCCGAGCCTGTTGCGCGGGTAACGGCGAAGCCGTCGGTAGCCGAGAAGCTCGCCCTCCTCGTCGAGCTCTGTCTCGTAGCTTCCGATGACGTCGTCCGTCTCCGGCGTGCGCGACAGCTCGAGCACCTCAACGGTCATCTTCCAAGTGCCCTCGTCAGATCGCTCGAGCGCTGTCACGCTCTCCGCCTTGGAGCCTGTGGTCTCGCGAAGGCTCTCGCACGCCTGCCGGGCGAGCCGCGCCTGTCGGGACCGCGGACGGGACCGCCGCGAGCCCCGGCGCTCGCTTTGTCGGCTCCTGTCGGCCATCTGGGTACCTCCTCTCACTCGGGGAGTCCCTCGCTCTAACTGTTCCGAGTTCGTCGGTCGCCCAAACGCCCGCGCCGGCCCGGCTATGTGCGAGTCATCACTATGTCGACGGCGAGGACCGCCGCATCATTTAGGGCTCGCTAGGGGTGGCTTAGTTGGCGTGCGACGATGGGCCATGCGGTGACTGGACTGCCGCCGCCCCGGGGGGTCCGGCGCTTGACGACTCTCCTGACGCGGCACCTGCTGGACGACTCGATCAGCTCGCGTTCCTCATCGAGGCGGCGAGCGACCCGGTCACGGCCGCCGGATCGACCTAGCTGGGCGAGAAGCTGGAACGGCTGCTGCCCGAGCGGGCCGGCGCGCGTGCCCGACGCTTGGAGAGGTCCGTAGGCGAGCGCCGCCACCGCCTTCCGGGGTGGTCTGGCGGCTTCCGCGTGCGTCGCATGCCCCTCAGCGCCGCACGCGGAGCAGGGTCGCCGCGCCGGTGGTGGTCCGCAACAGGGTGACGTAGGCGAACCGCGCCGAGAGCGCCGTCGTCCACAGCATGTTCGCGGTCTCTGCCCGGTGAGGGCAGGGTCCGGTGCCGCTCCCCTGGGAGGTGTGGCCGGGGTCGAACCCGGCGTCGGTGCCGGCCAGGGGGCGGCCCCGCATCAGCACGCGGCTCCGGCCGCGGCGAGCGAGCACGAGCTGCTGGCCGCAGAGCGAGATGCTCGCGTACAAGAGACGCGAGCCGACCAGCGCGGGGTTGAGGAGCTCGCGCGCGCCCGCGCGGAGCATCGTCCGCCGCCTCCCGGTGCGCAGGTTGACCACCACGATCCTGGTCCCGCTCGGCCCGGCTACGTGGAACGCGAGCCGGTCGCCGTCGAGGTCCGGGCGGCCTAGCTGCCGTCCCGCCGGCGCGCGGGCGACGACCCGCGGGCCCCCCGGCCTGGCGAGCGGAAGGGCGAGGATGGCGTCGCGGCCGTCGCTGCGGATCGTGCGGTATGCCAGCCACCCCGCCGAGACCGCCAGCTTGCGCGCCCCGGGGAGGCTCAGCGAGCGCAGCGGTTGGAGGTCGCTGCGGCGGGCGAGCGTGACGCTGCCGCCGCTCCGCCAGGCGGCGAACGGGCCGCCGAGCGCCGGGTCGACGCCGGGGAGCGCCGTGACCCTCCCGGGGCGCAGGAGCATGCCGCTCGCGCCCTGCGCCTGCCACGCCAGGTCGCCCCCGGCGACCGTGGGATCGGTCGCCCCGCGGGCGACGACGGTGGCGGCGAGTGCGGTCCCCGGCGCGAGCGCCAGCGCGCACCAGGCCAGCGCGACCCCGTCGGCAAGCCGCAGGCCGCGAAGCGTCGCCGGGTGCTCGGCCATGAGCGCGAGCACCCGGTCGGCGAAGCGGGTGCCGTGCAGCGGCGCGAGGATCACCACGGGCAGCGCCCGTCCCGCCGCAAACCCGACCCCGACGACCAGTCCGTCCACGGGGTCCCCGAGCGCCAGGCAGACCGCGGCCAGCGCGGCCACGGCGAGCGTGAGGATGAAGGTGGCGAAGCCGAGCCCGAGCAGCACCCCGTAGAGGGCGGCGGCGACCGGGAGCGGCATCGTCCGCCGCCAGGGCTCGGGCACCTGACGGCGAACCTGTGGGCGGATGCGCACGCCGCGCAGCTCGCCGAGCGCGGCCGCGGCCACGACCACGACGGCGGCCACGCCCGGTGCGCCCCGACCGGCGGTGTGGAGCAGCCGGCCGAGGCCGGCGAGGCCTCCGTACAGCGCGCATGCGCCGACCACCGCGCCGATCGCGAAGGTGCCGCAGGCGACCAGCACGGCGCCGGTGCCGTCGACCTTCCGCCGGGAGCCGAGCGTGTCCACCATCGAGAACCCGCAGGGCGACCACGTCCCGGTGATCCCGGCGAGCAGCGCCGTGATCCCCAGGGCCAGGGTCAGCACGGGATCCTCGTCTGATAGTACTGAACGCAGAAGACCTTGCGGCCGGCGTAGCAGTAGCCGGTCAAGGCGCCGTCGCCGTTGATCCGCCGGCCGACGTAGCCGCAGCAGTCCATCAGCTTGCGCACGTGCCCGCCGCAGCAGCGGTGCCAGGAGCCGTCGATGTGGGCGTGGAAGCCGTAGCGCTTCCCCGCCGCCCTGCAGATCTTCGTGCGCGGGGCGGCGGGCAGCGGGCGCCCGTCCGGGTCGCGGAGCACCTGGCCGCGCCTGTCGACCGAGTCCCCGCTCCGGTCGATCGGCCGCCCGAGGTCGTCCACCGGCTTCCCGTCGCGGGCCCGCAAGGGAAAGCCGTGCCGGTCGATGCGAGGCAGACCCGTGGGGTGGGGGCACGACCCCGTCGTGTAGGTGTGGCCGCAGAAGTGGAAGGCGTCGGCCTCGCCGGGGGCCACGAGCGTGGACACCGCGCCGCCGGCGCTCGCCGCGAACAGCACTCTGGCCACCCGATCGAGGAAGCCCCGGCGCGAGGTGCGCGCGGCCACCGCGTCGCCGAAGGTGCGCTCGGGGTCAGGCACGCGCCGGCTGCGCCCCCCGCCGCTCGGCCGTCCCCAGCACGCTCTCGAGCTGGGGCAGGTTGTTGAAGGTGCCCTTCGCGAGCACGGTGCCCTCGCGGTCCAGGGCCACCGCATAGGGCGCGCCGGGGACGTCGAGCGCCCGCCAGGCATCGGCGTCTGCGTGCTCGTCGAAGGTCCGGACGACGACGAGCGGGTCGCGGGCCAGCAGGGCGACGGCCGGCTCGACCGCGGCGCAGGCCGGACAGCCCTCCGAGCCGAACACCGCGAGGGCGTAGCGGGCGCCCGGACGGCTCGGAAAGCGCTCGACGAGCGCGGTGCGCGAGCCGATCTCGGGGCCCTCGTGGTCGATCTCGAGCGCCGCCTGAGGGCCGACGGCCAGCCGCAGCTCGCCCACCTGGCGGGCGAGGGCGAGCACGGCCACGGCCAGCAGGGCGATCGCCACGAGCGCGACCGCGAGCCCCAGGGCGAGCCACTCCTCGGTCGTGGGGCTCGAGCGCGGGAGGAGCGCGGCACCGGCGAAGGCGGCGGCCAGGACGAGGTTGCGGGCCACCCCCGAGGGGCGGACCCGCGAGCGGGCGCCGAAACAGCCGCAGGGGGCGCCCGCCCGGCCGGCGCGGAGCGCCCACGCGAGCGCGAGCGCGAACCCGAGCTGCAGCGCCGCGGCGGCGATCGCGGCCGCCTGGACGCCGGCCACCACCCCCGCGGCGAGCGCCAGCTCGGCGACCACGAGGCCGCCCCAGATCACCCAGCGGGCGGCCGGCGGCCGGATCCGGAATGTGGCGAAGGCCTCCTGCGCCGCCCGGGGGGAGCCGAGCTTGAGCAGCGCCGCGCCGAGGAGCACGGCCGCCGGGACGGACCGGAGCACGAGGGCGAGCATCGAGTGGCGACCAGGGTAAGGCTGCCGCGACGCCCACGCCACCCCCAAGACGCGTTCCTAGAATCCAGGCTGTGATCGACCGCGATCAGGTTCTCCACGTCGCCCGCTTGGCCCGCCTGGAGCTCTCCGACGAGGAGGTCGAGCGGATGTCGAGCGAGCTCTCCTCGATCCTCGACCACGTCGAGAAGATCAACGAGCTCGACCTCGAGGGCGTCGCGCCAACCTCCCACGTGGTCGAGCTCGAGAACGTCCTCCGCCCGGACGAGCCGCGCCCCAGCTGGCCGCGCGAGCAGATCCTGGCCGAGGCGCCCGACGTGGCCGACGGCTTCTTCCGGGTCCCGAGCCCGGGCCAGGCGTGAGCGCCGAGCTCGTCGCGCTGACCGCGGCCCAGGCCGCGGAGCGCGTGCGCGCCGGCGAGCTCTCGCCGGCCGAGCTGTTCGAGGCCTACCGTGAGCGAGCCGCGACCGAGGACCTCGGGGCGTTCCTGTGGGTGGCCGACGGCGCGCCCGCGGTCCCGCCCGAGGCGCCGCTGGCCGGCGTGCCCCTTGCGGTCAAGGACCTCTTCTGCGTGGAGGGGGTACCGAGCGCCGCCGGCTCGCGGATCCTCGAGGGCTACCGGCCGCCCTACACCGCCACCGCGGTCGAGAAGCTGGCGGCGGCCGGCGCGCCGCTGCTCGGCAAGACCAACCAGGACGAGTTCGCCATGGGGTCGTCCAACGAGAACTCCGGCTTCGGCCCGGTCCAGAACCCGTGGGACCGCACGCGCGTCCCCGGCGGCTCGAGTGGGGGGTCCGCAGCCGCGGTCGCGGCCGGGCTCGCCCCCTGGGCGATCGGGACCGACACCGGCGGCTCGATCCGCCAGCCCGCAGCGCTGTGCGGCGTGGTCGGGCTCAAGCCGACCTATGGGGCGGTCTCGCGCTACGGGATGATCGCCTTCGCCTCGTCGCTCGACCAGGCCGGGCCGCTCACCCGCGACGTCACCGATGCCGCCCTGCTCCTGCGCCACATGGTCGGGCGCGACGGTTGCGACTCCACCTCGCTCGAGTTCCCCGAGGAGGTTCGGCTGCCGAGCGCCGAGCGCCTCGACGGCGTCCGCTTCGGAGTGCCGCCCGAGTTCACCGCGGAGGGCGTCGAGCCCGGCGTGATGGATGTCTTCGAGGCCACCCTCCGGCGGATCGAGGAGCTCGGTGGGGGCGTGGAGGAGGTCCACCTGCCGCACTGCCCGCACGGCCTGTCCGCCTACTACGTGATCGCCCCGGCCGAGGCGAGCGCCAACCTCGCGCGCTACGACGGCGTCCGCTACGGGCTCCGCGTGGGGAACGGCGACCTCGACTCGCTGTATGAGGCGACCCGGGCGCGGGGGTTCGGCGCCGAGGTCAAGCGGCGGATCATGATCGGCACCTATGCACTCTCCTCCGGCTACTACGAGGCCTACTACGGGCGCGCGCAGCGCGTCCGCACCCGCATCGTCGAGGACTTCCGTGCGGCCTTCGAGCGAGTCGACCTGATCGTGACTCCCACCTCGCCGACCGTCGCCTTCGAACTCGGCGAGCGCACGGCCGACCCGCTGGCCATGTACATGTCCGACTACATCACGGTCCCGATGCCCCTGGCCGGGATCCCGGCCATCTCGATCCCGGGCGGCCTGGCCGACGGGCTCCCGGTCGGCGTCCAGCTCGCCGGTCCGGCATTCAGCGAGAACCGCATCCTCGACGCCGCCCACGCGCTCGAGCGGGCGATCGGGTTCGACGGGGTGCCGGTGGAAGAGGAGGACCTGCCGAGGTGACGACGACCGTCCGCGAGTACGAGCCGGTCATCGGCGTGGAGATCCACGTCCAGCTTCGGACCCGGACCAAGATGTTCTGCCGCTGCGAGCTGTCGTTCGGCGACGAGCCCAATACGCACACCTGCCCGGTGTGCCTCGGGCTTCCGGGCACGCTCCCGGTGGTCAACGCCGAGGCCGTCCACTACGCGCTGATGATCGGCCTCGCGCTCGACTGCGAGATCGCCCCGCAGTCGATCTTTCACCGCAAGAACTACTTCTATCCCGACCTCCCGAAGGGCTACCAGATCAGCCAGTACGACATCCCGCTGGCCTCCGGCGGCCGGCTCGGCGATGTGCGCATCCACCGCGTCCACCTGGAGGAGGACGCGGCCAAGCTCGTGCACGCCGGCGCGAGCGGGCGGATCCACGGGGCAGAGGGAAGCGTGGTCGACTTCAACCGCTGCGGGACGCCGCTGGTCGAGATCGTCACCGAGCCCGATCTGCGCTCGGCGCCCGCGGCCGCCGAGTTCGGCCGCCTGCTCCAGGCCACGCTACGCCGCCTGGGCGTGTCCGATGTGAACATGGAGGAGGGGTCGCTGCGGGTGGACGCGAACGTGTCGGTGCGCCCGGCCGGCGAAGCCACGTTCGGGACCAAGACCGAGCTCAAGAACATGAACTCGTTTCGCTTTCTCGAGCGGGGGATCGCGGCCGAGGTGGCGCGCCAGGAGGAAATCCTCCGCGACGGCGGGCAGATCGAGCAGGAGACGCTCCACTTCGACCCGCGGAGCGGGACGCTCAGCCCACTGCGGACCAAGGAGTACGCGCACGACTACCGCTACTTCCCCGAGCCCGACCTCGTGCCGCTCGCGCCGACCGAGGCGATGCTCGAGCGGGCCCGCGCCGCCATCCCCGAGCTTCCCGCCGAGCGGTTCGAGCGATTCGAGCGGGACCTCGGCTTGCCGGACGAGACCGCCCGACTGCTCGCCCATCGCTTCGAGCTCGGCGACTTCTACGAGCGCGCGATCGCCGACGCCGATGGCGCCGATCCGAAGACCGTCGCCAACTGGGTGAAGAACGAGCTCGT
>DASQXU010000103.1:0-5046 GCA_035639555.1 Thermoleophilaceae bacterium | reverse complement strand
AGACGATCGTCGGCGCGGCCTTGGACCTTCTGGAGGACGTGCCGGCGTGACCGAGATCACGATGCCGCCCCTGTCGGACTCGACGGAGGACGGCACGCTCGTCCGCTGACCCAGCCGACCCGAGGATCGCGGTGTGGGGCGATTGACCACTGCGCGTGATCGCCGACATGCCGAAACGCGAGGGCCGGGCCGCGTCGCGCCGACGTCGTCGCCGACGTGTTCGCCACCCGCGGCGGTGGGGGCATCCTCGACCGCTACGACCTACACCGAGCGGAGACCCGAGCGTAGGGCCCGTGACGATCCTCCGTGCTGGGGCCAGGTTCGGCCGCGACTCCGAAGTGAGGCCGCAGCCAGGGCCTGGTTGCCGCTGCCCAAGGCTGAGCCGGTTCGTCAGCCGGCGAGTACCTCGAAACGGAGCGGAACACCGCGCGGATCCAGCGGTCGACCGAGGCGATCGTTCAACCTCGGAGCGCATCCGCTATGAAGCCGAGCGGGCGACACATGGCTGTCGACCTTCCCACCGAAGATCTTCGGCTCGCCCGAGTACCAGGCGGGGGGCACCGCGGTGTTCGTCACGTGGGACGAGGACGACGCGAGCGCGAGCAATCACATCGCCACCATCGTGGCCTCTGACTAGGCCCGGCACCGTGTCGAGCACGAGCTTCACCCACTACTCGATGCCGCCCGCTGTCGCGGCGCCATACGTGCCGTGGTTGGAGATCAGACCGCCTATTCGGCGCCCTTGTAACGGACGAACTCGCCGGCCGCCCGCCGTGTAGGGCGGCCAGCGGACGCCGGCGACCGCGCATGCGATTGCGGAGCCTGGCCGACCGCTTTTCGGACGGATCGTGGGGGGTACGGGTCGACGCGGTACCCAGGTGCTCGGGACGGATCCGCTCGAGAAGGAGACGAAAGAAATTCGTCCAGGGCGCAACTAACCCCCACTACCATGCCTAGACCCAGCCGCCCGCGCGAACCCGCCCGATCCGCTCGTCCCGACGGGCTCTCGTCGAGCTCTCGCGCCGCCGACTGCGGGACGCTCCTGGCAAAGGCGATTGCCTCCGCCAAGGAGGGCGACGTGAGCGCCCTGCACTTCCTCTATGTCCGCTACGCCGATGACGTGCAGGGCTATGTCGAGACCATCGTCCGCGACCGCCACGAGGCCGAGGACATCACCCAGGACGTGTTCGCCAAGCTGATCGGCGCGATCGCCCGCTACGAGCGGCGCGAGGGTTCGTTCGCCGCCTGGCTCAGGCTGATCGCCCGCACCGCCGCGCTCGACCACCTCCGCAGGGGCCATGTTCTTTGCGGAGGTCCGCCATAAGTGACGGAAGACGACGAGAAGCTCGGCTTCGAGCGCTCGCAGGCGTGATGGCGACACTCCCCGAGGCGTCGGACGGCAGCGCACCGGCGGCGAGAAGCACCACGAACAGCGAAATTGCCGTAGCGCTCTGCGTGGCGCAGGCACCGCGCGGACCACCGCGAGGCAGAAGGTCTCGAAGCGTTCCCAGGTAAAGACGTGCGGCGGCTCGTCGGCGGAGGGGCCTCGGCCGGCTCTCGGGGAGTTCGGGCCCTGACGGCGCGCGCACCCGACAGCTCGGCCTGGATCGAGTTCGTGCGCCGCACGTCTCGAGCCGGGGGAGCTCGGCGATTTGCGCGATCTCTTCCGGCGCAAGGCGTTCGTCGTTCTGTTCTTCATTGGCGCGATCGCGGCGCGCCGCGCCGACTTCGACGCACTGGTCGCGGTGCTCGACCCCGATGTCGTGTTTCGGATCGACCGCGGCGGAGGCCGCCGGGCGCCTCGAGGGACGTGCGCGGCGCCCGCGCGGTCGCCGAGCGGGGCGTCGCCTTCTCGCGTCTTGCCCCGTCCGCGCGGCCCGCGCTCGTGAACGGCGCCGCGGGGTTCGTCGTGGCTCGTGAGGGCCGGCTGCTCGGGGTGGCCGGGTTCACGGTCGCGCACGGCAAGGTCGTCGAGATCGATCTGCTGATGGACCCCGCGCGGTTGCACGAGTTCGAGCTAACCGACCTCGACGACTGACGCTCGGAACCGCCAGCTCCTGACTCGCCGAATCGATGCCTCGGAGGAGACACTCGACTCACTGGACTCGTGCCGGGCGCCGGCTTCAACATCGATCCTGGGCTTTGACCTCGAGCGCTTTCGTGCCTGCCGGTCGTCGCCCGCCTCCGCGACGATGAATGGCTCGACCGGGAACCTCGGCTCGTTCAGCAACGCCGACCGCATCACGATGGTCACAACCCAGGGTGTGCCGCGCGCCGTCCCCTCGACCATATCCGGCGGAACGTCTTTCAGCGTGACCTGGCGGCACGGCTAGGGCCGGCAGCCCGGGGCAAAAGCGGGCAGCGTAGGCAGGCGGTGTCCCAGGCTCCCCTCAAAAGCGCGGCTCGCACCGAACAACTTGTGAAGCAGGGCTGTGGTCCGGCGCTAGGCTGATCGGCCGCGGCGAAGGCGAATCGCAGGTTGCGAGTGCAATCTCTCCAGGTTGCTCACGCATCCTCCCATCGAGCCCGCCCACCGTCCCGCCGGCTACCTGCACTACTCGACGTTCCAGCCCACCTTCCTCTACGAGCTCATCTGGGATCGCGCGCTCGCCGGCGCGCTCGTGTGGCTCGGGCGCCGCCGGCAGGTCCGCGCTCCAGGGTTCTTCGCGCTGTACGTCGCTGGCTACTCCGGCTTCCGCATCGTCGAGGAGCTGCTGCGCGTCGATCCGGCCCACCGGCTGGGCGCGCCGGCTGCGAGGCTTCGCACTCTCGCAATGTCGCCGTAGGCGATCCGGCACCTGTCATCACGGTTCGCGCCGCCGCCGAGCCAGACCGATCGGCAATTCGAGGCGCTTGGGCCTCACATTTCGTCGCTCGCTGACGTTTAACGGGTAGTCAACGACAGCTACTCAAGGGAGCTACTCCGTGTCACGGGAGAATGAGAACAAGGCCGTCGTCGGTCGCTGGTTCACTGAGTTCTGGGGCGCCGACTACAACCCCGATGTCATCGACGAGCTCGCCGCCCCCGACATCCGCTTCGAGTACTCCATGCACGAGCCGCGCCGCGGCCGCGACGAGGTACGCGACTTTGCCACCAAGTTCCGTGCCGCGTTCCCGGACCTGGGCTTCGCAGGAACCGCCGACCTGATCGCCGAAGGCAACTTCGTCGTCGGCCAGTGGAAGGGTGGCGGCACCCATACCGGCGACGCGTTCGACGACATCCCCGTCGGATCGCTGCCGGCGGGCACGGGCAAGCGGATGCAGTTCACCGGCACGACCGTGATTAAGGTCGAAAACGGCCTGATCACCGAGGAGATCGGCCTCGACGACGGCGTCACCGCGCTTAAGCAGCTGGGCCTCATCCCTGAGAAGTAGCTGCGACTGAGGGGCCGCGTCGCAGCAGGCGATGCGGCCACTTTCTCTGAGCGGAAGTCAGCCGCGCGCGACCCTCGGGCGATCCGCACCTGCTGCCGATCGTCCTGCTCTGCCCACCGCGTGCTGCGCGCAAGCGGGCACATCGGCGACCGCCGCAATGGCTCGCAGGCCAGCGGCTGCTCCAACCCGAGGCGCCGCGCGCGAGCTCACCCCAACCCCTCCGACACCGAAAGGAACCGATGACCGAGCATCGCACAGACCTCCAGTTCCCATCCGGCGGCGACTCCTGCACGCTGCAGCGAACGCTCGGGCCGCCGGCATCGAGCGCTTCAGGGCCACCCGGTGCTACTGCTGTGATCGTCCGGCCGGCGGGGGGTTGAGTTGCCGCGCGAGCCAGCCGTTGAGTAACGTGCCGGTGGCCGCCAGGCCGACTGTGCCGGGGAACACGCTTCGACGAAGGTGGTGGCGGGCGAGTAGGCATGCGGCCGCATCGAGCCCGTCGACCACGGCGCTTCGAGCCACCCGCGCGTGGGCGCGTCGCGGTCTAGGGCGAGGAGCAGCCCGAGCCCGAGTGCAAGGTCGCGGGCGCCCACCATGCGGAGGAAGAGGCGCATCCCGCCGTCGGAGCCCTCACGGCCGGTCATCGTGCGCCCCACGACCCCGGGCGCAAGGACCGACACGACGCCGAAGGCGATCCGTCCGCGCCCCAGGCTTACCGCCAACTGCTTCTCCTGCATCGCGCCGATCGTACGAGATCAGCCACGGCCACTCATCGTGCGGCGATACTCCGAGGGTGGGCGATCCGGACCGACGCAGACGAACCCCTGCCGGCCGGCTTCTGGACGCGCTGATCTGGGGAACGGCAGTCGGCGCTGCGTCCGGCGCCGTGCTTGGCGACGCGATCGACGGGGTTGGGCCCGGCGCCGGCGCCCTGATCGGTGCCGGGCTCTACGCGCCCGCGGAGGCGGTCACCAGCATGAGCCGGGGCCCCGCCGAGCCGAAGCCGCTCTGGCACCGCATCCTCAGCAGCGTCCTGCTGATGGCGCTGTTTGGCTCGCTGCTCGGGCTGATCTACGGCTCGGACGAGCCGCTGCTCACCTCGATCCTCAGCGGCGCCATCGTCGGTCTGCTCGGCCTGCGCCCGCTGAAGCTGGCCCTTGGCTTGCTGGTTGGCGCGCTCCTGGGCGCCGTGTTCCAAGCTCTGGATGCCGGTCTCGAACCGGCGCTGATCGCCGCGGCGGTCACGCTCGCCTATCGCGTGATCGCGGCGATCGCCTATCGCGGGCGGCCCTTGGTCCGAGTGATGGCCGAGGAGGTCCCGGCCTCGGAGCTGCGCTACGTCGTGCCCTTCGAGGCGCGCGCGATGTACGTCGGTGCGGACTACGTCGAGCAGCTCGCCCGGGTCCGGGGCGGCACCTTTCGTCGCGACCCGCCGGATGTCGGAATTCTCGCCTCGCTCGACAGCTTGGATGGCCCGAGCTTCGACGCGGGCCGGGTGCACCCGCTGATCCGCGAGTTCTACGAGCACACGAGCCGCTTCCGGCTCTCGATCATCCCCGAGTGGCGGCGCTGGATGAAACCGGGATACGAGCTCTTCAAGCTACTGGTCGCCCAGCCGCTCGGCCAAGCCGCGATCCCCTCCAACATCGAAGAGGCCCAGCGGGGGATGGT
>DASQXU010000102.1:0-4879 GCA_035639555.1 Thermoleophilaceae bacterium | reverse complement strand
GCCGCTTCCGAAGCCCGCGTGGTTCGGCAATTTCGCTCGGCTTGTCTACGTCGTCGCGGTGCGTCTCACCGCGATGGTCCTGGGCAACGTCCTGATCTGGTCGGCTACCGTCTTCTACCCCTACTACGCGAGCGGCGAGCGGGCCTACGGCATGAGTCCACTCCGCGACCAGGGGCTGGCCGGCGGACTGATGATGATCGAGGGCAGCATCGTCACGATCGCCTTGTTCGGCTGGTTGTTCATGAGGGCGGCGGGTCAGAGCGAGCGAAGCCAGAGGTTGGTCGAGTATGCCGCCGCCCACGGCGTGGAGCTGTCGCCCGAGCGCGCCGCGCGGGCGGTCGCCGCGGGACGGGAGCAGGAGCTCCGAGCGCGGCTCGGCGGCACGGGTGATCGCGCTTCTCACTGAGGAGGCGCGGGAAAGCGGTCGGTCTGGACCCGGTTTCCGCGGTGAGTTAGGTTCGCCCCGCAAAGCGTTCAGGAGGTGGCGATGGCGGAAGCCGGACTCTTCATCGGATGGGGCGCGCCGGTCCCGGGGCGGGAGGCGAAGGGACTCGAGGTCTTCAACGAGAGCGTCGAGTACTGGGGCCGACTGCAACAGGAAGGCCGGATCGAGAGCGTCGAGGTCGTGCTCCTGTATCCGCACGGCGGCGACCTCGCGGGCTTTGCCCTGCTGCGCGGCAGTCACGACCAACTCAACCAGGTGGGCGGGGAGGAGGAGTTCCTGCGCCTGACGACCCGCGCCGGACTGATCGTCCAGAGCCTCGGAGTGGTGCGTGCCGTCCTGGGCGATGGTCTCGGCGCCCAGATTCAGCTCTACCAGCAGGCGGTCGGTGAGTTGAGCTGAGCCCGACTGGGGACGGTTCTTCTCGCCCGGGCGGCTGGCGCCCCAGGTCGCGAAGGGCGGGGCTCTTGGACGGGCGTTGATCGGCCGCCCCGCGGGTGAGAGGATCGCCTCGAAGCGCAACCGGAGGGTGGCATGGACGAGAAGGCTCTGAAGTCGATACCGCTGTTCGCGTCCCTGTCGAGGTCAGAACGGAGGCAGGTGGCGAGCTGGACCGACGAGGTCGACGTGACCGAGGGAAAGGCCCTCGTCAAGGAGGGTGAGTTCGCGTACGAGGTCTTCATCATCGAAGAGGGCACCGCCGAGGTGGTGCGCGACGGCAAGCGTGTCGCCGAACTGGGCCCGGGCGACTTCCTCGGCGAGATGGGCGCGATCCGAAAAGCGCGGCGCAATGCCTCGGTGGTCGCGAAGTCCCCGATGAGGGTCGTGGTCATGACGGCGCGCGACTTCCGCCGCCTCGAGCACGAGATGTCGGCTGTGGCGCAGCAGATTCGGGACGCGATCGCCGCCCGGTCGGAGGTGCTCGCGGGCTGACGCGGAGTCGTCACCCGCGCGATCGCCGCGGCGACTCGAACGCTCAGCGCTCGGACATGAGCCGCGCCGCCAGGCCGAGGTAGATGACCCCGACGAGACGCTCGAGTCGGCGGCTGAGCCTGGCCGAGCTCACGAACGCCCGCCGAACCGTGCCGGCGAGAACGCCATAGGCGAGGTCGGTGGTCAGCCCCACCAGGGTGAAGACCACGCCGAGCAAGAGGATCTGGGCGGCCACCTCCCCCCGCCCACGGTCCACGAACTGTGGGAGGAAGGCGAGGAAGAACACGATCACCTTGGGGTTCAGGAGGTTGGTCAGCGCCGCTTGACGCGCGATCTGAGACGACGAGCGCCGCGCGGAATCCCCCGCCGTCGGCGCGGACGTCCGGCCCTGGCTTCGCAGGGCATGGACCCCGAGCCAGACCAGGTACCCCGCCCCGGCCAGGCGGACGGCTTCGAAGGCGGTCGCGGAGGAGCGAACGAGAGCGGAGAGGCCGAGCGCCGCGGCGAGCGTGTGCACCGCCATGCCCCCGGTGACCCCGAGAGCTGCCGCCACGCCGCCCCGCCTCCCATCCCGAAGGCCCGAGGCGACCACGAACACCACATCGGGGCCGGGGACGACGCTGATCAGGAACACCATCGCCACGAACGCGGCCAGGAGCTCCGGTGTCACGGGCACCCCTCGAGTATGCCGCTCGACGCAGCCGCGCTACGCGAGGCTCGCCGTCGCGAGTCAGGGCCGCGCCTCGGCCCACCTCCGTCTTGCGCCAATGAGCAGCAGGAGCGGACACACCACGAGCAGCGGCGCCGTGACGAGCAGGCCGGCCTGCGGGGCCACGACGGTCCAGAGGATGCCGGCGACGACGCTGGCGGCGAGGCGCCCCCCGCTCTGCAGCGCCGAGAGCGCGCCGAAGGCCAAGGCGCGCGCGTGCGGCGGGGCCAGCTTGGCGACGGCAACGTGCTCACCGGTCTCGGCAAGGCCGAGCCCCGCGCCGGCGAGCACGAAGGCGACGGCGATGACCGCGACCGCGGCGCCCGTCTCGGCGAACAGCACGTACGCGCCGAGCAGTGCCATGGCGCCGAGCGCGAGCGCTGGCCCCGCCCCCACTACATCGATGGCGCGGCCGCCGATTGCGCCGGCGACCAGCGCGGCGAGGCGGTAGCCAACGAATAGCGTGACCGCGACGATGACCGCCCCGTTGACGGTGTGCGTGTGCTCGAGGAGCTTCTCGGCGCGGAGGATGAGCAAGGTGAAGGAGATGTTCGCGGCCTCGAGGGCAGCCACGCCGGCGAACGTCCAGCCGAGTCGGCCCCGAGCCAGGGTGGCCAGGGCGCTGCGTAGGTGATGCACGGGGAACAGCTCGGGTATCCCGGCGACCACTCGGGCGCGGAGGGCGGCCACCGCGGCGAGAGCGCCGGGGACGATCGCGACTACGAGCGCGCCGCGAACGTCCATGAGGGCGACGAGGAGGACGGCAAGCGCGGCGCCGAGCGCGGCGCCGAGGTACTCAGCCGCCCGGTCGAGCCCGAACCCCCGCCCGAGCCGGTGCGCTGGATGCTCATCGGCGATGTCAGCGGGCGCGGTCGGGCTGCGCACGCCTTGGGCGACCCAAGCGCCGCCGCGGAGCACCGCAACCTGCCACGCGACGGCGGCCGCGGCGAGCGCCCCGGTACACGCGGCGATTCCCCCGCAGCCGCCGACGTTCACGATCCTGCGCGGGCGCGCGCGGTGCACGATCGTGCCGCCGGCCAGCCGGCCGAGCGATCCGACGCCGATGGCTAGTCCCTCGATCACTCCCAGCGCCGCCGGCGTCGTGTGCAGAGTCCCGACCAGCAGCGCGGGGAGCAGGACCGAGCCGATCTCGAAGGAGGTCGCGCCCGCTGCCGTCGCCGTCAGCGAGGCGCTGACCGGGAGCGCAGCCCAGCTTGCACGTATCCCTGTCACTCCCCGTTCACCGGTGCGGTCGCTGAACCCCCGCCGGCTCCTCTCGGCTCCGGCCTGCGGGCACGTGGACGGCGTTTGCCCGAGGCGCCCTCGGTGAGGCGACCGTGGTCAACGTGGTCGAGGTTCTACCAGCGGCAGCAAACCGGGTCCACCCATGATGCCTCCGCCGGCCGCACCGCGGAGAAGACTGGCGTCGGGGCCTCTGGGAGCCGGCCGGCAGCGAGAGGGCTAGGACGAAGTCCACCGCGGCGGGCGCTTCTCCAGGAAGGCACACATTCCCTCCTGGGCGTCCGCCGCCATGGAGTTCATCGCCATGACGGACTTCGTGAGGTCGTAGGCGCGGTGCTCGTCGAGCTCGAGCTGCTCGTAGAACGCCTCCTTGCCGATCCCCACGATGAGCGGGCTCGAGCGGGATATCGCTGCCACGAGCTCGTCGACGCTGGAATCGAGCTCGGAGGCGGGCACGACGCGGTTCACGAGCCCCCACTCGAGAGCGGTGGCGGCCGAGATCGGCTCGCCGGTCAAGAGCATCTCCAGGGCGCGCTTTCGCCCGATCGCCCGCGACAACGGCACCATCGGCGTCGAGCAGAAGAGCCCGATCTTCACGCCCGGAGTGGCAAACCGGGCGTCATCGGCGGCTACCGCAAGGTCACATGCGGCCACGAGCTGACAACCGGCCGCCGTCGCGATCCCATGCACCTTCGCGATCACCGGCTGCGGCAGCCGGTGAATGGTCTCCATCAGCTCCGTACAGCTATCGAAGACGCGCTGGTAGAAGGGCAGGTCCCGTCCGATCAGCTCGCTCAGGTCGTGGCCGGCCGAGAAGGCGACGCCTGCGCCCTCGACCACGATCGCCCGCACGTCCGGGCGCGCGCCGAGAGCCCGCAGCGCCTCCACGAGCTGATCCATGAGCTCGAGCGAGAGCGCGTTGCGCTTGTCGGGCCGATTCAGCCTGACGCGGGCTGCCGGACCCGCGTCGCTCACGATCAGCGCCCTGAGCCCGGCGTCACTGGCAACGCTCGCCACGGTGCCCCTAGGGTAACGGCTCGAGGCGGCCCCCGGACCGGCCGGGGCTCCACCTGCGCGTAGACGCCGCGAATCAAGCCCGAGCACGCTAGCCTCGGCGCGCCCATGCCCGAGTGGGAGGTCGCCGGCACCTACCTCGAGGCCTGCAACTGCGAGGCGATCTGCCCCTGCCGGCGGATCGGCGGCCGGCCCGGCGGGCGTTCCACCCACGGCCTCTGCCTGGGCGCCCTCTCCTGGAAGATCGATGTTGGCCACGCCGACGGGGTGAACCTCGCCGGCCTCGGGGTGGTGCTCGCCTCGCGCTACTCCGATGACGAGCCGGGCTCGCCCTGGAGCTATCTGCTGTACGTGGACGCGCGCGGCGATGACGCTCAGCGGCACGCGCTCGCCGAGATCTTCAGCGGGCGCCGAGGCGGCACGGCGCTCGAGCAGTTCCCGTGGGCGTTCAAGCCCGCGTTCCCGCTCGGCGTCCGGACCGCCGCGATCGAGATCGACCACGCACCGGGCCGCGGCTGGTTCCGCGCGGGGGGCGAGGT
>DASQXU010000101.1:0-2179 GCA_035639555.1 Thermoleophilaceae bacterium | reverse complement strand
GTGATCGTGGCCTCGGGCACGGGCGGCGGCGTAGAGGTCGCCGGCCCAGGGGTTGTGGTGGCGGCTCGAGTTGGCGAGCGTGGCGAGCGCACCCCGCAGGCGCTTGTCGCATGCCCAGCGGAAGGCGGCGTGCCTGCGCTTGCCCGACTCGACCGCGACCGCGGACATGCCGCCGTCCGCGGCGAGCGCCTCGGCGCTCGGGTAGCGCAGGCGCGAGTCGCCGATCTCGGCGAGCAGCGTGGCCGCGGTGATGACCGACCCCGGGTCGCGAAAGAGCGACAGGAAGATCCGCCCGTCGGGGTGGAGCGCACCGCGTGAGCGGATCTCGCGCTCGAGCTCGCGGATGCGGCCGACGAGCGGGCGCAGGGTGGCAACGAGCGCGAGCACGATCCCGCGCCGGGCCTCGGTCTCAAGCTCGCCGGCGCGTCCCTCGGGCGCCCCGCGCAGCCGCTCGAGCAGCTCGGCCGCGGAGCGCCGGCCCGGGTAGCGGTGGCGGCGCAGGAACGCCTCGAGGCGCCGCGCGCCGAGCCCGCGGGCGTCGCGCGGGCAGGGGTAGCGCTCGAGGAAGCGGAGCGCGATCTCGGAGTCGACCTCGGCGAAGATGGCCGCGGCGCCGGGCCAGAAGCGCTCGAGCTCGGCCCGCAGCTGGTTGGCCAGCTGAACCCGGGTCCCGACCAGGTCCTCGCGCGCCCTCGTGGCCGCCCGGCGGACCTTGGTGGCGTCCGTGTCCGGGGCGAGCGCCCGGAAGCGGTGGGCGTCGGTGAGGGCGAGCTCGCACAGCACCCAGGCGTCGAAGCGCTCCGACTTGCCCTGGGAGCGGAAGCGCGGCCTCGCCGCCTTGACCTGGTTGGGATGCAAGGCGAGCACGCAGAGCCCGGCGTCGAGCCCGCTCGACGAGCAGCCCGTCAGGCCGCTCGACCGCGACGCGCTCGACGGCGAGCCGGACCAGCAGCTGGCAGAGGGCGGCGATCCCCTCCTCGTCGTGGGCGAAGACCCGCTCGGCGAGCGGCTCCCCCCGCTCGTCGGCGACGACCACCGCGTGCTCTTCCTTGGCCCAGTCAATCCCTGCGCAAGCGCCCACGCGCCCTCCTTCCCGATCGCTTCGCCTTCCGATGCGGCCGACCGGGAGCTACCGTTGCGGGTGCTCATTGACGGGCGCTCTAGGGCGCCACGTCCTGTCGCCGCTTCTGGCGGCTCCCACCGCCGAGGGGAGCTGGTCTCACACGGGCCCTCAACGGGGCGCCGGCGGTCAGGTGCGTTCCTCGACCTCGTAGATCTCCTCGGGACCGAGCCCGGCTGTTTCGACGTGGACCGCCGCCGCCGCGTCGGCGCTGGGCGCTTCGACGAGGCAGTGCAACACCTTGGCCTCCCTGCTGATCCAGTACTTGAGGTAGCGGACTCCGTGAGCTTCCTGCGCGGCCAAGTCGGCGGCGTGCGCGTTCTTGATCTCCTCGTCGGACGGCATTTCGCCCTCGAACCGATGGAGGTCGATAAAGAGCGGCGTGGGTTGCCCCTTCCGTGTAGACAGCGCGACCGGTTGGAATCTCCGGCCCGAACGGGTCGCCGACAATGGGGGCGATCATGTATTCCGGCCGGGGAGCGTCCCCAAGCCTCGCCAGCATCCCGCCGCGGATCTCAGGTGTCTGCCGAGGACCCTACGAAACCGGTTCTGAGACAGCTTCTAAGTCCCGAACGTCTCGCGAAGGGTAAGCGGAGGGCCGCCGCAGCCTCGTGTAGCACCCGCTAGGCAGCGACCCTCCGCTTAGTGCGGCGAAGACGGGACGTGCAATCCAAAGGGGAGGGAATGCATGCGCCTGGAATTCGCCCTCGCCGCGCCAGGTCAGCCTACTGCCGAACCGCCCTCCTGCTCACCGATTTTGTGCGGTGCGAGCGTCTTTTTTGAGGAGCGCTCGCGGACACGCGTCGATCTGCGAGCGTCCGTAGGCTCGGCCACTCGGCCGCGTCCATCAGCCGCTCACGTCGACGAGCGAAAAGGTGCGTCGATGCGCACTGAGGTGGCCGGCGCCGCCTGCCAGGTACTGCTAGGCGGCGGACACCTGATCTTCTTACGGCGGATCGCCGAGGTCCCCCGGCAACTCGACGTCCCTAGATCGCATCCTTACCGGCGACGCCGTTCACCGGCAGTAGAGGGCAAGGCGGCGCTCCGCTTGGACACGCG